>JBILYL010000008.1:0-24287 GCA_044377775.1 Bacteroidia bacterium | reverse complement strand
TAAAAAACCGGTCGGATACCACTTGGGTCGCGCAAAACAAATGCATCACCATGTCCGAACAAACCAGCCATGGCATAACCACCATCCCACTTTTTACTTGCATCTTTTAAGATCGCTTGTACATCTAGATTTTCTGCGATCAGAGAAGAAATTTCAGTATTAGAATGTCCTTCTTTTTTATATTTTTTAAATAATCGTTCATTTTCTTGATCCAAAAAATGTCCGATTTTTTCCATTACCGTAACGGTATCCGCTTTTTCTTTCGGGTGTTGACCTAATTCTACTAATTGGTCGAACAACTCGTCAACATTCGTCAAATTGAAATTCCCTGCAACAACGAGGTTACGTGTCATCCAATTGTTCTGACGTAAAAACGGGTGACAGTTTTCAATGCTGTTTCCACCAAACGTTCCATATCGCAAATGCCCTAAAAATAATTCTCCTGTATAAGGAAGATTTTTTTTTAGCCATTTAGCATCTTGTAATTTTTCAGGACTTTTTTTATTGATGTCTTCGAAGCGGGAGTTAATTTTTCCAAAAATCTCTTTGATTGCGCCACTGCCAACTGCTCTTGTTCTGCTGATGTATTTTGTTCCCGGAACAACATCAAATTTTATATTTGCAACACCTGCACCATCTTGTCCGCGATTGTGTTGCTTTTCCATAAGCAGATACAGTTTATTGACTCCATAAAGTGGAGTTCCATATTTTTTGATGTAATAATCCAACGGTTTAAGCAAACGGATCATTGCTATTCCGCACTCGTGTTTTATTGCATCACTCATGATATTTGGGGGTTTTAGGAACTGATAAGCAAATTTACGCTTTTATTTCTTTGGTTTGTAATGTTGTTCGAGCTTTAGACGGAAGGGCTTTTTTTAAGGATTAATTTGAAAAAACTTTCTACAATATGCGTAAGATCATCGGGCAAAAGTACATTCAATTTTCAGGGCTGGTTCGACCCGGCAGACATTACATTCAGAAAAACATTAGGCGAGCAACCATGTCAGGGAACGAGGCAAATTCAGGATTGAGTGGGATAGATTAAGTATTAAAATAGTTGGTTAGGGAAAAAATAAATCCCGAAGAGCTTGTCAAAAACTTCGGGATTTGGATAAAACTAAACATGAAACACTGTTGTGCTACTCCTTCACAACAACAAGCTTTTTGCAATAAAATCATAGTCGGGAGACTATCAATTAATATTACAGGACAAATGTGATATAATAAAAACCAGATTCCAAACCAAAAGAACCAAAAAATAAGTTCTCGAAGCTATCTTTTTCTATCCAAATTGTTGATTATAACATAAACAAATTGATTTATAACGCCTTATTTCATTGAATAAATGAGAAAATACAAGAATAGCATATGTAATAAAATCGTTAAGTTTTCGAAGCCCTTTTTCGGACCGTAAATAACTAAATAAAACAATGTTAAATCAGTTTTTTTTAGTTTTTCTGTTAGCAAATGATACATTTGCATATCCCCATTCAATTAATCTACAAATTACATGTCGATAAACTATTTGCATCAGCTGATCAAATCTTTGTCTGCTCCGGAAAAGGGGTATATAAAGAAAAACGCCATGCTTCATGTAATTGGTTCACAGAATAAATACATTAAAATTTTTGATGCAATTGACAAGCAGAAGGAGTATGATGAAAAAGAAATCATAAGAAAATTCAAAGGGGAACCGACTCACAATAATTTTGCCGTAGCTAAAAATTATCTATTCAAATTCATATTAAAGTCGCTTGAATCCTATCACAACAATGTGAAAAGCGAACTCCGAAGTTCATTAAATCAGATCGAGATCTTATACAACAAGAACATTCCTGCTCTTGCAAAAAAAATGCTCATCAAAGCAAAGTCGGTTGCGCTGGAGCATGAGCTCTATGAATTCATGGAAGAGTTGATTGATTGGGAAATTATTTTATTGGTGGAAGAAGCCACACCGGAAAACTATTTGAATCTAGTAAACAAACATTTTGAAGAATTATATGACACTATAGAAAAGAAAAAAATTATTATTGGCTACAAACATTTGTATCAAAAATTACGTGCAAAAGCTTTGTATACAGGCTTAGCCAGAAACGATGAGGATGTTTTGCAATTTCAAAAGATCGCAGACGAGGAAATGAAGCATGATAAAAACCTGCTGAACACATTCAATGCGCAGTACTATCGCAATTTAATGTTATCGAATTTTTTATTTACAATCAACGAACAAGGGCAGGCAAATAAGATTCTAAGCAAAAATGTGGAACTGTTAGATAAAAACGTACACATGCTCGAATTAAAACCGTTTACATATATCGGATTATTACGCAACAAGGCTGTGAATGAGCTTTCTTTAATGATGTATACCGAACTGTTTGCGACATTAGAGCGAATGGATCTTTTTGTTAAAAAGTATGGTCATTTGAACCGGAATTACGAGTTACTTACTGAAAACCTGAAGTTATTTGTGTATTTACCAACCGGACAGTTTAAAAAGGCATTGACTATTGCAGAGAACGTGGAAAAGATTTACACACAATTGCCGCATACAAAAAGTCTGAAAAAAGAAAAACAATTGCACCACTATGCATTGGCATACGTATACATTGGGCTTGGTGAATATAAACTTGCAAATCAAAACATAAACCAGCTCTTACATAATACAGACCTGGATTTCAGAAGTGATTTATTTTGTTTTGCACACATTTTGAGTCTGATAATCTATTTTGAAATGGATAATCAAGATATGTTGGAAAAGCGGATCCGCTCAACTTACCGCATCTTATTAAAACGAAATAAACTGTACTCGTTTGAGCAAAAGATCATCTCCTTTTTTAAAAAATCTCAGAATGAAACGAGCAAGCTTATTTTGTTAACGAAAGATTTTATCGAATTAAAGGATAGCATCGAAGAAATTACTGCCAGTAATGTAGAGAAAAATGCCTTAAACCTCTTTGATTTGATTTCATGGCTGGAAAGCAAAATAGAGCAAAAAAGTTTTATGGAAATTAAACAGCAAAAATTCAACAAACTCATGTCGAATGAGGCTTCGAGTGCACATATGCATTAGTGCAGGCCTGTAGCTTTTTTAATTATAAGATAGTTTTCGATTGACTGATAGCAAAAAAAGTCGGAAAATCCGACTTCATTTAATTTGTTATTACCTATAAAAACTTTTCTCTTTTTAAATTAAGCCATTGCAAGGCTGCCCCGTTTAAAAGCAATTCTTTCACATCTCTTTCGTAAGGCATTTCTTTGATGAGTTTACCGGGTTCCAGTTCTCCAAGTGGAAAAGGATAATCTGTCCCTAATGCTACTTTATCTGCGCCAAACATACCAACAACATAGTCCAGCATTTGATCGTCATGCACCAGGCTATCGATCCAGAATTTGCCTAAATACTCACGTGGATTCACTTTATTATCAACAGCGACAAGGTCGGGGCGACAATTGAATCCATGTTCAATTCTACCGATGGTTGCAGGAAAAGAACCTCCACCATGAGCAAAGGCAACTCTTAAATTCGGTAAGCGTTCGAAAATTCCACCAAAGATCATAGAACAAATTGCCAAAGAAGTTTCAGCTGGCATACCCACTAACCATGGCAACCAGTATTTTGGCATTTTATCTTGTCCCATCATATCCCAAGGATGGACAAAAATAGCCATATCTAATTTTTCACATGCTTCAAAAACCGGAAACAAATTAGCATCATTCAAATTCCAATCATTCACATGCGATCCGATCTGAACACCTGCTAAACCAATTTCTTTACAACGTTTTAATTCCTGAATTGCGAGTTCGGGAGACTGCAATGGAATGGTTCCTAATCCGACAAATCGTTTTGGGAAACGCTTAACGATATCCGCGATATGGTCGTTTAAGAAAATAGAAAGTTCCAGACAGTCTTGCGGTTTTGCCCAATAATTAAACATTACAGGAACGGTAGAAAGCACTTGTACGTCAACATGATGGTGGTCGCATTCGTCTATCCTTTTTTCAGCGCTCCAGCAATTGTCTTCAATCTCTCTAAAAAACTTACCATCATCAAGAATCATGTTTGCACAACACGGTTTATGATGCTGCAGCTGAACAAATCCACCATAACCAAATTTTTCTTTCCAATTCGGAATATGTTCCGGAAGAATATGTGTATGGATATCTATTGTTAAAATCTTAGCCATTTTTTAATTTTTATCCGCTGAGAAAGCAATGTAAGCTCGAAACTTGCGGAGGGTTTATTGTAAGAATTCGGATACTGTTTTTTCTGCTTCAGCAAATGCGTGTTCTAATGAATCGTTTAAAATAATTTTATCGAATTGATCGGCAGTCTGCAACTCTACTTCTGCCTTTCCGATCCTTCTGGCAATACTTTCAGGTGTTTCTGTCTCACGCATTTTCAACCGTTCTTCCAGATGCTGTATACTTGGAGGCATCACAAAAATTGCGAGGGCTTGATCTCCGAATTGTTTCTTTAAATTCAGTCCCCCAACAACATCCATATCAAAAATAATATGATGTCCTTTTTTCCAGATCCTTTCAATCTCAGTTTTTAATGTTCCATAGAAATTATCTTTATAAACTTCCTCCCACTCAACAAATTCTTCGTTTTCAATTTTCTTTTTAAAATCATCGACTGAAATAAAATAATAATCCACCCCGTGTGTTTCATCTTTGCGTATAGGTCTGCTACAAGCAGATACAGAGAATTCCAGTTTAGGGACTTTATTGAGCAGGTGATGAACAATGGTTGTTTTACCTGCACCTGAAGGAGCTGAAAATATGATAAGTTTACCTTTCATTATAAAACATTCAAGAGTTGTTCCTTTATTTTTTCCAATTCATCTTTCATTTGCACAACTAATTTTTGTACCGTGGCATCATTCGCTTTAGATCCGATGGTATTTATTTCCCGACCGATCTCCTGAGTAATAAAACCAAGTTTACGACCACTTGATGGCTCATTCATGGTATTTATAAAATAATCAATGTGTGTCTTCAAACGTAATTTTTCTTCTGTTATGTCTAACTTTTCGATATAGTAGATCAGCTCCTGCTCAAAGCGATTCTGATCAATCTTCTCTTTCTCAATTGCTTCAGCGAGACTATTTTTAATACGCGTGCGGATGTTCTCAACACGAGGCGCATCCATAATAATTACTTCAGCAAGTAATTTATCGATCAGACCTATTCGGTTTGAAAACTCATTTGATAAAGTAGATCCTTCATCGCTCCTGAATTTCTGAAATGCTTCAATTGCCTTATCAACAGTTGTTTTAACCTGCGTCCATTCCTCTTCATCCAACTCAACAATTTCGCGTTCCGCTTTCATTACATCAGGCATTTTTACAACCAATGCTAATAAATTCGGGTTCACTTCATCCAGTTCTTCTGACAATGATTTTAGTTCATTGTAATATGTTTTTGCTAATTTTTTATTGATCGATACAGGTAGTATATCAAGGGTAGATTCTGTAAAAACGGATATATCCACCTTCCCCCGTTCAATTTGTTTAGAAATATCCGCACGCAGTTCCAAGTCCTTTTCTTTATATAAATAAGGAAGTCGCAGATTCAAATCCAGTTGTTTACTGTTGAGTGAACGAACTTCAACAGTTACTTTTTTTCCGGGGATTTCAGAAGTTGCCTTTCCGAATCCGGTCATTGATTTCATTTGCATTTTGTTTCCATTATATATGAATAACAAATGTACAATTTTTCCTTTATTAACAAGGGCTCAATGGAAAGAAGAATCAATTCCCTTTTTGGAATTTTTTTATGGGAACACTTACCAGATATACTCCAAAAATAATGAGTATAGCGGCAGTTGTTTTTCTGAGATCCAGATCATCATTTCTGTAAATATAAACGGCAATCAATGTTGCCAGGAAAGGTTGTAAATAAATATAAATACTTACTACGGAAGGGCTCAATGCTCTTAAAGCGTAGGTATTAAGGATATAGGCAAAAAAAGTAGTTGCAACAACCACAAATGCGACATCCCGCCAAATAGCAGGCGAAAAAGTTTCCCAGTTAATTTCCTGAAACTCTGAAAATCCAAATGGAAGAACATATATGAAACCGAAAAGGAACACCCATTTTACAACCGTGAACGTATTGTATTTTTTCATCAGAGGTTTAACCAAAACGATATAAAGTGCCCAGGAAAATGAATTGATCAGAATGAGCATATCACCAAAGATGGTATCTGACCCGATAGTAAAATTTTTGCCATATACCAACATGATCAATGCGCCAATGGCTCCGATAACAATACCGATCATCTTTTGAACAGATATTTTTTCTTTTAAAAACAGTGCAGCAATGATTATTACAATAATCGGATTGGAGGTCATAATAATTGCGCCATTGATGGGCTGGGTAATGCTTAGTCCTTTTAAGAAAAGTAATTGATTGAGAGCAACACCAAAAACGGCAAGCATTGCCATGTAGGGAAGATCTTTTTTGTCTACTTTTTCTTTGATAAAAAAAGTGCTGACGATCCAAAATAGGATAAGCGCACCCGAAACACGCATCAACACAAAGGCAAAGGGTTGAATATGAGATGGCATAACTTCTTTTGCAATGGAGAAGTTAGCAGCATAAATAACATTAACAATAACTAAAGAAAGGTGTGCTTGCAGTGTTTTATTCATATCCTCACTCCTGATCTCTCACCTTTTCCAAGGAGAAGGGGTTTAATACTGCTTTGATGCACAGTAGATTAATGTTGTATTATAATTCCGCTTTGGCAGCAGCAACTGTACTTTTAGAATTTCCGATAAATATAGTATCGTTTACAATAATTACCGGGCGTTTAAGAAATGTATATTCTTCCAAAATGTATTTTTTGAAATCATCTTCGGTCAATTTCAGTTTATCCAAGCCCAACGCTCTATACTTCATTGCAATCTTACTGAACAACGCTTCATAGCTACCAGATAATGTTTTCATTTCTTTTAATTGCGCAGCTGTGATCTTTTCAGTCTTTATGTCTTGAAATTGAAAATTATTCTTTTTCAGATCAAGCTCCGAAATTATTCTGGAGCAGGTAGAGCAGGTACTTAAATAATATATTTTTTTCATCTCCTTTTTTATTCTACAGCAGAAAGCTTAATCATGTTTGCCTTACCCATTTCACTCAATGGAATACTTGCAATATTTATTACAAGATCATTCACTTTTACTTTACCGCTTTTCTTTAAGATAAATTTAATGTCAGCGATCGTATGATCTGTACTGATATTTTTATCATAATAAAAACCGCGGACACCCCACACTAAATTGAGAGTAGTAAGAATATCGTAGTTATCTGTGAAAACGAAGATCTCTGCTTTCGGCCGGTGGCTGGCCAATTTAAAGGCAGTATAACCGGAATGTGTCATTGTTACAATTGCTGCGGCACTTGTTCGTTGCGCCATTTTTGCAGCAGTATAACAAATGGAATCAGATAGAAAGCGGTCGTTGCGTAAATCTACTTCAGGTGCTTCATTGTCGCGGTTATAAATATCACTGTTCGCTTCAACGTGTTCGATGATCTTGGTCATCGCCTCCACTACTTTTACCGGATGATTTCCAACAGACGTTTCTCCGCTTAGCATAACCGCATCAGCACCGTCCATCACACTATTTGCAACATCATTCACTTCGGCACGGGAAGGACTGATATTGGTGATCATACTCTCCATCATTTGCGTTGCAATGATTACCGGTTTTGACGCTTCTAAACATTTACGCACCAACATCTTTTGGATCACAGGAACTTCCTGCATCGGCACTTCAACCCCCAAATCGCCACGGGCAACCATGATCGCATCTGTTTCCTTAATAATATTATCTATGTCTGAGATCGCTTCTGGTTTCTCAATTTTTGCAACCACTTTTGCACGTACATTCTGATCAAAATTCTGGATCAAATGTTTCAGTTCAATAATATCGGCAGCAGACCGAACGAATGAAAGTCCAACCCAATCTACTCGTTGATTCAAAGCAAAATCGAGATCCTTCAGATCCTTTTCTGTTAAACACGGTAAGGATATTTTTGTGTTTGGCAGATTCACCCCTTTTTTTGAAGATAAAATTCCCCCGTGGCTGACAATTGCTTTCACTTCATCTTTCCCATTTGTTGCAATAACATTCAGCAATAATTTCCCATCATCAATTAGAATATTTTCTCCGGCTTTTACGTCTCTTGGAAATTGCGGATACGTAATATAAACACGTTCGGAAGTACCGATACATTCAGTTGTTGTAATAATAATTTCGTTCCCGGCAACCAATTCAACACCATTGTTTTCTACAACTCCGATACGCAGTTTCGGCCCTTGAAGATCGGCAAGAATTGCAGTATGTGTTCCTAATTTCTTGTTGATGGCACGAATAGTATTGATCTGATCGATTACGACATCGTACGAGCCGTGTGAAAAATTAATCCGGCAAACATCTGCTCCGGCAAGGATCATTCCCTCTATAACTTCTGCTGACGAAGAGGCCGGCCCAAGTGTTGCAACAATTTTTGTTCTTTTCATAAGTTTATTTTTACCACAGATTACTCAGATTTTCACGGATAAATTTCTGTTATTATTCTGTACTGTGTGTTGTATTTATTTTTAATTATTTCATCACATTAACAATTTTCAAAAATATAATTTGTGAAAATCCGTGTAATCTGTGGTGCACCCTATAATATTAAATTCTGTTTTGATTTGAGTGCATTTACATCAACCCTAAAAGCCGTCTGCACCAAATTACTTTCCTTTATTTGTTTGATAATTTCCATTACTTTTTCATCTTCGATTTCACCGCGGATAATAAAAAAGTAATCTATTTGTTTTTGTTCGGGAATCAACAATCCTTTTTCGCTTCTATTCGCGATAATAAAATATTCCATGAACTCATCGGGTTGTTCGAAACAAAATAAAGAGAAATGAGAAGGTTCATCCTGCTTTTTATCCTTTATTTCTAACGCCTCGGTTTTGATCAGGTTTAATCCTAATTTATTATTTACAGCCCAGCAAATACGATAATCCTTTTCGTGCGAAGAAATTCCTATCAGCACAAAATCATAATCATATTCTATCTCAAGGGTATATTTTCCCAAAACTGTATAATTAAACTATGGTAAATTTATAAATCTAAAATGAAGAATGCTTGTAAAACGATATTATTTTTATGTTGTCAAATTTAAACCAACAAATTAAATCCCTAATTCGTTACAGGCAAGTTCCGAAACCAGCTGTTCCGCACGTTTTTTTGAATAATGTTGCGCTTTACCAACCGGTTCGTCATTTAACAAAAGTTGAATACAATATTGCTTATCTTCAGAAGTTGCTCCATCGGTAAGTGTTTCAAACCGAAATTCTTTTTTTTCTTTTTGAGCCCATTCAATAATTTTACTTTTAAAATCCACTTCTTTCATTTCCACTTCATCCATATCAATGTGAACATTTACGATTCTTGTCAGGATAAACTGCTGTGCGAACTTAAAGCCTTTATCCAGATAGATGGCTCCTATCAATGCTTCGTATGCATCACCGTTAATGGAACTAGGTTTATGTCCGTGCCGGTCGTTGCTAACTTCAATAAAATTATTGAGTCCCAATTTAATAGCAAGCTGATTGTGTTTTTGTCTACTAACCATTTTTGAACGCATTTTGGTTAAGAAACCTTCGTCTTTGAAAGGAAATTTTTTAAATAAGTAATCCGCTACAACTGTTCCGATAACAGAATCGCCAAGAAACTCTAATCGTTCATTACTATCTTTTATTCCTTTTTTGATAAGCTGGGCAACGGAGCTATGACGGAAAGCCAATTTATATAAAGCAATATTAGTTGGATAAAATCCAAGAATATTGTGAAGTGATTCGTGTAATTTTTTGTCGGGTGAAAAATATACCCTTATAGATTTTGTGAATATTGGCAAGAGGTGATTAAGCTGTGTATTTTTTAACAATTACGGAAGCGTTGTGTCCACCGAAGCCGAATGTATTGCTTAATGCAGCACGTACAACACGTTTTTGAGCTTTATTGAATGTAAGATTTAACTTATTATCCAAAGCCGGGTCATCGTTAAAATGGTTGATAGTAGGAGGAATAATATCATTTTGACAAGCCAAAACACAAGCAATTGCTTCAATTGCACCAGCAGCACCAAGTAAGTGTCCGGTCATTGATTTGGTTGAACTGATATTTAATTTGTAGGCATGTTCACCAAAAACACCAAGGATGGCTTTTGTTTCGGCAACATCACCTAAAGGTGTAGACGTACCATGAACGTTCACATAATCAATATCTGAAGGATTCATTTCTGCATCTTCCAATGCATTGCGCATCACTCTCAATGCGCCTAATCCTTCAGGATGCGGAGCTGTGATATGATTTGCATCAGCGGTCATTCCACCACCAACAACTTCAGCATAAATTTTTGCACCACGTTTTAAAGCATGTTCCAATTCTTCAAGGATCAAACATCCGGCTCCTTCACCCAAAACAAACCCGTCACGATCAACGTCAAAGGGACGTGATGCAGTTTCCGGAGAATCATTACGAGTTGAAAGCGCGTGCATTGCGTTGAATCCACCGATACCGGCTTCACAAACTGCTGCTTCAGATCCACCTGTTACAATAATATCCGCTTTACCTAACTTAATATAAGTGGCAGCGTCAATTAATGCATTTGTAGAAGAGGCGCACGCAGAAACGGTAGTAAAGTTCGGTCCACGCATTCCGAAACGAATGGAAATGTGTCCTGAACAAATATCAGCAATCATTTTAGGAATGAAGAACGGGTTGAAACGGGGGGTTCCATCGCCTTTGGCATAACCAAAACATTCATCCTGAAAAGTTTGCAATCCACCGATACCTGAACCCCAGATCACACCAGCTCTATCCGGGTCAAATGCGTTTTCTCCATCTAATCCGGCATCTTTAACAGCCTGAATAGCGGAACATAACCCATATTGGGAAAACGGATCGAGCTTGCGGGCTTCTTTTCGGTCGAGGTATTCTTCGGGATTAAATCCTTTTACTTCGCAAGCAAATTGAGTTTTAAACTTTGAAGCATCAAAACGAGTAATAGGAGCAGCTCCGCTAACACCATTGAGAAGATTGTTCCAATAATCAGAAACATTATTACCAAGGGGTGTGATAGCACCAAGACCTGTTACTACTACTCGTCTAAACTTCATTAAATAAATCTTTTTTGAGAATTACTTTGCGTTTGCTTCAATATAAGAAATTGCATCACCTACTGTACCAATCTTTTCAGCTTGATCATCAGGGATAGCGATGTTGAACTCCTTTTCAAATTCCATGATTAATTCTACAGTATCCAAAGAATCTGCTCCTAAATCATTTGTAAAGCTAGCTGCTGGTGTTACTTCTTTTTCGTCAACACCTAATTTATCAACGATGATAGCTTTTACTTTTGTTGCAATGTCTGACATTTTTTTAAATGTTTTTGGGTTAATTTGGGTGCAAAGATATAGTTATATGCATAATTACAAAAAAATATACCACTTATTCACAAAAAACATATGTTAGAATTTACGATTCCCTCTTAAAATCAGACACTTGCGTGTTTTTCAGAACCGTTCCCACCGAAATAGCTCAAAAGGGAGGTGAAACCCGGATCTGTCAATAAAATAGTGTAAAAAAACCCTGAAAAGGTTATTGGTCTAAGGGTAAGTACTTTTAAACTCAGATGGCAACCGACAACCATTCTTTTTGCACACGAACCGATTTTTCCAAAAAATAAATGTGCTTTATCGGAATATCCCATTAAAAATTAATCGCAATTATTGATTCCGTTTTATGATGGGAATTTGAGTTTGTCTTTTAATAGTTGCTTTTTGTAAAAACACTACTTTTGTAGCATGATTAAAAATATTGTCATTTTTGCTTCGGGCGAAGGAACCAATACTCAAAAAATTATCGATTATTTTAAGTCGTCTGAGAAAGTGAACATTTCACTTATTGTTTCAAACAAAGCAAACGCGAATGTTTTAAACAGAGCGAAAAACAATAATATTCCAACCCTGGTGCTTGACAGAGAATTATTTTACAAGGGCAACACACTCATTGAAGAGCTAAAAAACATACAGACCGATCTCATCGTTCTTGCCGGATTTTTATGGATGATCCCGGAACAATTAATCAAAGCATTTCCAAATGAAATAATCAACATCCACCCTTCTTTGTTACCAAAATTCGGTGGCAAGGGAATGTATGGAATGAATGTCCACAAAGCCGTAATAGCATCAAATGAAAAAGAAAGCGGCATTACCATTCATATTGTAAACGAACATTATGACGAAGGAAAAATTATCGCTCAGCACACTTGTTCCATTTCAGAAAATGAAACAGCAGAATCGTTAGCGGAAAAAATTCATCAATTAGAACATGAATATTTTCCAAAAGCAATTGAACTTTATTTATCAGAAAAATAAATGTCGATAGCAATCCGAATTGCAGATTACTTCTTTTTATTTTAAATTTTTTAACTAATTAACTTCATCAGATGAATTTTGACTTTAAACAAATTGCAACCCTCAGCATGATCCTTTTTGCTGTAATTGACGTAATCGGATCACTACCTGTTTTACTTGATCTGCAAGGGAAGCACGGTAAAATTCAATCAGAGAAGGCAACACTTGTTTCCGGAATTATCATGATCGTATTTTTATTCATCGGTGAACAAATTTTAAATCTGATCGGTATTGATGTAAGTTCATTTGCAATTGCAGGATCTTTTATAATTTTCTTTTTAGCATTAGAAATGATCCTTGGAGTTAAATTTTACAAAGAAGAAACTGCAGCTACTGCATCAGTCGTTCCTATAGCATTTCCGCTAATTGCAGGGACAGGTACCTTAACAACATTACTTTCACTTCGTGCAGAATATTTTATTGAAAACATCATTATAGCAATTCTTATCAACTTAATTTTTGTTTATGCAGTACTTAAAAATACCTATCGACTTGAAAAAATATTAGGTGTTGGGGGAATCAATATTCTGCGGAAAATATTTGGAGTGATTCTTTTAGCGATTGCGGTTAAGTTATTCAGAACACATGCAGGAATATAAAATAGCAGACAACAGATGATCAAAATATATACAGATGGAGCTTCCCGCGGAAATCCAGGTCCGGGTGGATATGGAGTCGTAATGCTATATGGCGCTTTGCGAAAAGAAATTGAAGAAGGCTTTCGGTTGACCACAAACAACCGCATGGAGTTGTTGAGTGTAATCGTTGCTTTAGAATCTTTGAAAAAAGAAGGAACAGCAGTTACTGTTTATTCTGACTCAAAATATGTTGTGGATTCGGTTGAACTCAAGTGGGTTTTTGGATGGGAAAAAAAACACTTTAAAGACAAAAAGAACGAAGATCTTTGGAAACGTTTTTTAAAGATCTACAGAAAACACCAGGTTAAATTTGTATGGGTTAAGGGACATGCATCCAACAAAGAAAATAACCGCTGTGATGAATTGGCTGTTGAGGCGGCAATGGGAAAAGATCTTCAGATTGACCATTGGTATGAAGAAGAACACAAGAAAGACAAAGGAAAACTTTTGTAAGTTCTTATTCCGATTACGCAAAGTATTCCTTTAAAACCAAATTACAGACTTCCTGTTCTTCCTCCATCCACGGGAACATTGATTCCGGTGATGTAAGACGCAGCAGGTGAAGCTAAAAAAGCAACAGCATTAGCAATTTCAGAAGGATCAGCAAAACGGCCTAATGGAATTTCGCTTTCCATTTCATTTTTAATTTCATTCAGTGACTCACCGGTATTCTTCGATTTATTTTCAATGATCGTACTTAAACGTCCGGTTAATGTTGCACCAGGCAAAACATTATTAACGGTAATACCATATGATGCAACTTCATTTGCCAATGTTTTACTCCAATTAGCAACAGCTGCACGAATCGTATTAGATACACCCAAATTTTTCAATGGTACTTTAACAGACGTACTGATGATATTAATAATACGACCATAATGTGCTTTTTTCATTCCCTCCAATAAAGCCTGAACCAAGATGTGATTACAAACCAAATGGTTATTAAATGCCTGCAAAAACTCGTCAACCTTTGCATTCTGAATAAGTCCGCTTGGAGGACCACCGGTATTATTAACCAAGATATGAATATCACCATGGGTGACGATGTAACTGTCTAATTTTTCTTTCAACTGATTCGATTGTTGGAAATCGGCACAAAGGAAATCGTGTTTTTGTCCTTTAGAAGCATCCAGTTCTTTTAATGTCGCTCTTAATGATTCCTCATTACGTGCTAAAAGAACCACGTTTGCTCCTAATGCAGCCAACTCAATAGCTGTTGCTTTTCCTATACCTTGCGTGCTTCCGCACACCATCGCAGTTTTTCCTGTTAGATCTAAATTCATTCTGTAAAATTAGTAAAATAAATCAGACTGGTTTTCCATGAGAAGAGGAAATAAAAAAAACAATAGAAATTTGAGCACAGACTACTCAATATTTTTCACTGCTAAACCGGTGTAGATTAGCCTGTGTTAAAATCAAAATAAATTATAGTTTTACCTTCAATTAACGTTTTGTGAATTTTATTTTCATCAAGAACCGACAATCTGCGTTATTTAGAATGGTTTGCCATGCGTGGATTTCACAATACTGTTTCTTAAAAACGGAATTGCTTTTAACAGCATTATTGCGAAATTTGTCATGGAAGTATTTTTTAAAAGTCTTTGTAAGAAAACGGAAAACGCTACCCGTTTTTTAAATTGTATCATCCAAAAGTGCTCGTAAGTATTTTCCAGATCCGAACGGGAATGTTTTCCGTCAAAATAATCAACAAGGAGTTGATTCAGAAAAAAAGAGCTTCGCATCGCCATGCTCATACCATTTCCACTTAATGGAGCAATGTTCCCTGCAGTATCTCCCAGCATCAAAATATGATTTTCAACTGCATTCTTATAACCGATTTTAATTTGAGAAATGGCTAAAGGTTGTTCAAATAAAAATTCAGCCTTTTGAAAATATTCTTTTAAGAATGGATTTTTGAAAAGCACTTCTTTTTCCATCATTTTTATATCTCCATTGTACTTTTTAAGATTTTCAGAATCTGTTAAATAACACAAACAGAATCTGCTTTCTTCTATTTTAGAGATCCCGCAATAGCCGTTTTCAAAATTGTGCAGTTCTATCAAATCATTTGGAAAATCAATATTGATATGGTACTTGATGCCTACATAATTCTTTCCCGATTTTTCTTCTTTAGTAAATTCACGATTTAATTTTGTATCGAGATTGCTTTTTTTTCCCCAAGCTCCCACACATATATCAGAAGTAAAACTTCCTTTTACCGAATCTATAGTAAATCGGGTCCCATCAAATTTCACATCATTTACTCTGCAATCATCCAACAGCAAAACACCTTTCTCCGAAGCGATGTCTGCCAGTTTGGAATCCAACAAATATCTGCTGATTCCGAAGCCTCCCAGATCCAATTGGTGTTTTAATAATTTTCCGGAGGGGGATGAAACATGCAAATGATTTATTTTTGGCAGATTCAATTCAAATAAATTTAACCCCAATCTTTCCAAAAAATTCCATGATTCCATCGAAATATATTCACCGCAAACTTTATGAAAGGGATAACTATTTTTTTCAAATAACACACACGAGTAGCCCGCATCAGCTAATTGAATGGCCAATGTTAAACCTGCTAATCCTCCACCAATAACAGAAACCTGATATGAATTTTTATTGTTCATCTTTTCTTTACCCATTTCTATAATTCCGAAATTACGTTAAAGTAAATTATAAAGTCATTGATTATAAATCTGTATCAGAATTTGTGACAATCAAATATCTGAATGCCCATCTCCACTTAACACGATATTTAGTAACAGAGGATTTTTTCAGAAAACCACTCAACTCGTTTTTTCTAAAACCCCTCAATACAGAAAGCGGTGCATCATTTTTTACCAATGTAGAACCATTTAACAAACGGGTTAAATATTTTATGCTGTAATATGCAAACCAATGCCGCTGGAGGTCATTGATCACAAAACCCGTTGTTGTGTATTTATTAAGATATTGAAACAACTCTATCAGTTCGTCATCTTTTAAATGATGGCAAAACAATGAACAATGAACAATATCAATTGTGGTGTCCGATTTTAAAAAATCACGGTAATCACTTACCACCCCTGAAATATTTGAAAATCCGTTGCAACACTCCTTCATGAACTGTATTGCATCGGCATTCATGTCCACACCGATCAGATCCACATTAAAATTATTTTTTTTTGCCCACAAAGCAATTTGTTTCATGGCATCACCTCCGCCACAACCAACATCAACGATACGGTAAGTTTTGTTTTTATCAGAAACCAATTTTTTTATCCCTGCAAGTGTAATAGCATGTCCGCCTAACAAACGGTTCACAACATCCAATTCGCGAAGATTTTTGAAAAGTAATTCTTTGGGGATGTTTGGAGCATCCAGCAATTCGGGTTCATAAGAGCGATGAGAAAACTTACTCATAATAACAGGAATGCAGATTTATATGATTCGTTTTTGATAAAAGAAGATTTAATTTTGAATAGCATTTATGATACGATTTATTCATACGCAAATAATGCGGTTTCTATACTCAATCCCGGACCAAATCCAATTGAAAAAACAGACTCATCTCCCTTCGAATTTTCCATCAATTCATTCAAAACAAACAAAATGGTAGGTGATGACATATTGCCAAATTCATCTAGAATTTTATAGGAAGCGGCAGTATCCGCATCACTTAATTGCAGTTTTTCTTTTATAACATCCACGATCCGTTTTCCTCCGGGATGTATTGCCCATTTGGTAATTGAATCAGGAGCGATCTGAAATTTTTCTGAAGCGCTGATCAAGATATTAATTACTTCCTCACCGATAACCTCAGGAATTTTTGCATCCAGAATCATCTCGAAATTAAGTGGAGTAATATTCCAACCCATCAGATCCTTTCCTTTATTGAGGATCAAGGAATAAAATCCTTTGATCGCAAATCCTTTTCTTTCAGAAACATCGGCAGTGACAATTACGGCCGCTGCGCCATCACCAAAAATCGTGTTCGATAACAAATTGTCGTGATTGTTTTTTGCCTGAAAATGCAACGTACATAATTCGACACAAACAACAAGCACCTTTGCAGCCGCATCCGACTTGGTGATCATGTCTGCAATTTTTAAAGCATGAAATGCCGCATTGCAGCCTAGAAAATTTACAGACGTATGAAAAATATCTTTGGGCAGATCAAGCTTTTCAATCAAGCCGGCATCCAAACCAGGTGCATACATGCCGGTGCAGGAAACGGTAATTAAATGGGTGATACCAAACGAATTTATATGAGAATCTATTTTTTCAAATGCACAATTTATTGCCAGCACTGCCAGAGGAATTGCTTCTTCTTTAAAAACATCCAACCGGTTTTGCACATCCGTTATACGAGGCGTTCCGTTAAAAAAAACATGCTGATTATTGCTCTTATCGAAATCCGGAATTACGGAATAACGCGAACTGATACCGCTATTATTAAACAGGACGTTGAGTTTACGAGAAGCAACATCATCTGCATATGCATCCTGCATAAACTCGAGTATCGCTGGTTGTAACGAACGATGCTGCGGAACTGCTGTACCTATAGAAATAATTTTGCTCATATACTATTATTTTCCTCTTATCAATCTGATCCTATTCAAAGACTAAAACCAGTTAAAACTACGATTCAATATCAAAATAAAAAAATAAGTATTCATACAGGCGGATGCCATTAAATTCATACTCATTGTATTTTCAAAATTGGCATGCGTACTGTCCTTTCTCACTTTATTAAACCACAAAAGCAATCTGATCACAACAGGAAACATCAGTGTAAAAAAAAGAATCAATGCTATGATCTGATCTTTTTTATCAAAGTAATAGTACAGTAATGCGCTTGCAATTCCAAACATCACGGAAGAAAAAACAAATGTTCCGAAATATCCCAATTTATAACTGATGGTTGTTACCCCGTCTTTTTTATCTGATTGATGCTGATAGATCTGCGTAAGCGGATAAACACTACCGATAAACAAACTTGCGACACTCATGCAAATCAGATTATTCATAGTAAAAAAAAGCGCGAAAGAAAATTCTGTCAATGCCGAAGAAACCATTAGGTAGGTGAATGCCCCTTGAAAAAGGAAAACGGTTAAAAACCCAATGATGGCATACTTCTTCAACCTAAGTTTACGATAACTATATGCTCGAGAGATAAGTATATACAAGAATACAAAAAGGGAAAAGTTTAAGGACACGAACAGGGCTAAAACAACACCTGCAAGATCAAAAAGCAAGGTGACATAATATAAATTCTTTGAAACTTTTGGGGGATATTCCAATCCTCCGATGCTGGTTTCATCTTTATCCTGATAACTATTATAGCCATTACTTGAAGGATAAATAAGAATGTGTAAAATCAAAAATGCAAGAGTAGTATTTTTCCAGTTTATCGTCCCGGCCTGACTTAATGCAAATAAAAAAACAGGCATGAGGTGAAAAGAAAAAGGCAGACGCAAATGCTTCACAGTGCTTTTATCAAACCACGATATGATATTTAAATTTCCCATAGACGAACAAAAATAACAGAATGTAATTTCAACGATAGTGACTTTTATCACTGCTTATTAAATGACTTCACCATTCTATGACGTTACAGATCAATCAGGAAAAAGACGTAAGGAAAATTAAATAAACCAAATCGGCATTAACCGAATAGCAGGCTAAACACCTCTTCAATTTTACCAACCATTGTAATTTTAATATGATGGGCTTTCAGGTCTAATCCTTTTTTATTGTATTTCGAAATAAAAATATGTTCAAAACCCAACTTCTCCGCTTCAGAGATCCGTTGATCGATTCTGTTCACAGGACGAATTTCACCACTCAAGCCAACCTCTCCGGCAAAACAAACTTTAGGTGAAATGGGCATATCTTCGTTGCTTGATAAAACAGCACATACCAGGGCTAGATCAATACCGGGATCTTCCACTTTAATTCCACCGGCAATATTCAAAAAAACATCTTTCACTCCCAAGCGGAAGCCGCAACGTTTTTCTAAAACGGCCAGCAACATCGACAATCTCCGAAGATCAAATCCTGTTGAAGAACGCTGTGGTGTGCCGTAAGCAGCACTACTAACCAAGGCCTGTGTTTCGATCAACATCGGCCGCATGCCTTCCATTGTTGCTGCAATAGCAACTCCGCTTACCAACTCTTCACGAGCCGTTATCAATATTTCAGAAGGATTACTTACTTCTCGTAATCCACTTCCCTGCATTTCATAAATTCCTAATTCATTTGTTGAACCGAAGCGATTTTTAGCTGTACGCAACAAACGATAAACGTGATTTCTATCTCCTTCAAACTGAAGAACAGTATCCACCATGTGTTCCAACACTTTTGGTCCGGCTAAACTTCCGTCTTTGGTAATATGTCCGATCAAAAAAACAGGAGTGCCACTTTCTTTTGCATAGCGCAACAGCTCGGCAGTACATTCACGGATCTGCGAAACACTACCGGGTGATGATTCTATATGAGCAGAATGTAAGGTTTGAATGGAATCAATGATCACAAAATTGGGCTCCAGTTGTTCGATCTGCTTAAAAATATTTTGGGTAGACGTTTCCGTTAAAATATAACAATTTGGATTTTGCATTCCGATACGTTCGGCACGCATACGGATTTGCTGTTCACTTTCTTCGCCCGAAACATAAAGCACCTTCAGGTTTTTCATGTTAATCGCCACTTGCAGCATCAGAGTAGACTTCCCGATTCCGGGCTCACCGCCAAAAAGAGTTAATGAACCGGGAACCAAACCACCACCCAGAACGCGTGAAAGTTCTTTGTCATACAGTTCGATGCGATGATGTTGCTCTAAATTTATTTCAGTTACCAATTGTGGCTTTGAAGCGCGTTGCGTGCTTGTGCTTGCGATACCGGGTGTTTTTGCGTCATCTCCTTTTGAAACAACTTCTTCAACATAAGTATTCCACTCATTGCATGAAGGACACTTCCCGATCCACTTTGCAGATTGAGTTCCACAATTTTGACAAAAAAAAGATGTTTTGGTTTTAGCCATTTTTTATTTTGTTCTCGATAGCAGTCGTTGAAAATCCTTCTAAAAAAGCTATTGTTTTAACTTCTCCACCATTTGCTTTCACAACATCTGAACCCACAATGTATTTTTTATTTTCCATATTTGATTCCGTTGCATCATAATCAGCGCCTTTTACCAACACATCAGGCTTAACGAATGAAATCATATCCAAAGGAGTATCTTCATCAAAAATAATTACACCACTAACAAAGTGTAAGGATGCAAGAATAAGAGCACGTGTTTGTTCGTCTTGTAAAGGGCGGGAAATACTTTTACCTAATCTTTTTACCGAGGCATCACTGTTTATCCCCACAACAAGTTGTCCGCCTAAGTCACTTGCTTTTGCAAGGTAATCAATGTGTCCACGATGGATAATGTCAAAACAACCATTCGTGAAAACAATTTTATCGCCTTTAAATTTCCAAACG
Source organism: Bacteroidia bacterium (assembly GCA_044377775.1). GTDB lineage: Bacteria > Bacteroidota > Bacteroidia > 2-12-FULL-35-15 > 2-12-FULL-35-15 > 2-12-FULL-35-15. The sequence goes on along the minus strand of JBILYL010000008.1, from coordinate 3,691 downwards.
ATCAAGGGTTTTAACAATGTTTCTTTTGTAAATATTTTTTCCTGAATAACTTCCAGGGCGGGACGTTTATGTGTAAATGGAACCATTTTTAAAGATTAAAAATATGAGTACTAAGAATATTAAAATTACTTTTCTGTCTTTATTTCTTTATTCATTGCAGCCAAAAGTATGAATGAAATGAGTCCGACCGACATAATAAGTGCAAATTGAGAGGTCCAGACGGCCCAGGCAAATGCAAAGGCAACAGGTTTTCCAATCAAATAAACGGTTGTAAGAATTTGAATTACGATGAGTTGGTAAGCGCCTGTGCCACCGGGAACAGCAATAACACCTAAACTGCCAAATACAACAATAACAACTGCAACCATCACAGAAAGATGTGCCGTTTCTTCAAAAGCAAAAAAGCAAACATATACTTGTAAAACGTACATGATCCAGATAAGAATTGTGTGAAGAATAAACCAAACAGGTTTGTTTACATTTTTAATACTTAACAAACCATCCCACAGTCCTTTGATAAATCCTTTAGCCTTGCCGGAAACAAGTGATTGTATTTTTTTACGGAAATAGAAAAAGGCGGCACCAATGATCAGAATGCATATTATGGCAATGATAACAAAGGTTTGCTTTTGCATCAATGCATGAAATTTTCCGGAGACCGTATTAAAAATCAAATCGTTGGCAATACCGGAAATGCGTTCGAATTCGAGACCTAATGCTGCAAAAAAGATCAGGATCAAACAAACAACATCCAACGCCCTTTCGGTGAGCACAGTACCAAATCCAACAGTGAAAGGGACCTTTTCATATTTTGTCATTAGTCCGCAGCGGGAAATTTCACCTAATCGGGGCAAAGCAAAATTGGCAAGATAGCCTACCATTACCGAAAAAAAAGTATTTGAAGTTTTAGGTTTATATCCCAGTGGATCCAGAAGAATTTTCCATCGCAGAGACCTGAAGTAGTGACTTAAGCCACTAATTATGATTGAAGCAAAGATCCAGAAATAATTCGCATTTGCCAGAGACGTTTTAATATTTGCAAATTCTTCATCGGTGGTATTCCGCAATGCTAACCATATTAGTGCAACTCCTAATCCTAAAAAAAAAAGGAATTTTAATATGGTGAGTATTTGTATTTTCAAAATGCTATCTTAAAGAATTAGTTTTTGCATCCGGAAAAACAACCGTAGGCTTATGTGTTTTCGCTTCTTCAAAATCCATCGTTGCATACGAAACGATAATTATTTCATGTCCTACTTTTACTTTAAGGGAAGCAGGACCATTCAAACAAATAACACCTGAGCCGCGTTCACCTTTTATAACGTAGGTAGTAAAGCGCTCACCGTTATTGTAATTGAAGATATCAACCTTTTCATTTTCAATGAAATTGGCTGCATCCATTAATTTTTCGTCAATGGTAACCGAACCGATATAATCCAGATCGGCTTGCGTAACAGTAACGCGATGTATTTTTGATTTCAGAACTTCTATTTGCATAACGGGAGCAAAACTAAATAAATAAATTTAATTGAAGGGTAGCTTTTTAGACGGAATGCGGATTTATTAATATAAAACCACATTATCGATCAAACGAACAGCGCCAAGTTTAACAGCAATACAAACAACTGCGCTTTTGGAAGGATCGATCGCATTTATAGGCTGTAACGTTTCAGAATCAGCTATCTCAAGGTATTCCAGGCTCATTAAAGGCTGGGAACGAATCAACTCGGTGCCATCTTTCAGAAGTGCGGAAATTGGTTTTAAGAAACAATCCGCTTTAATTTTAAAAAGGGTTTTAGAGATAACTGCTGCCAACACTCTTTCCTCTTTTGTGAGCCGTTCATTTCTGGAACTCATAGCCAATCCATTGGGTTCGCGCATAATCTCGCACGAAATAATCTCGATGGGCATTTCCAATTGTATAACCATGCTTCTGATAATCGCCAATTGCTGAAAATCCTTTTGCCCGAAATACGTTTTATGGGGTTCAACAATCCGGAATAGTTTGCTGACAACCTGAGCAACACCATTAAAATGTCCGGGGCGCTGGGCACCTTCCATCACTTTTTCCAGATCACCAAAATCAACTTTTTTACCTTTGGTCCAGCTTTTATCCTCTATTTTTTGTTTTTTAAGTTCCAACTCCTCTTTTGTATACATTTCAAACACTTCAGGAGCAAAAACAATATCACATTTTGCTGTCTCAAGCAACTGACAATCAGTAATTAAGGTTCTGGGGTATTTTTCAAGGTCAGAGAGGTCGTTAAACTGGGTCGGATTGACAAAAATGCTGCAGATCACAACATCACAACCAGTCTTTGCGCGGTCAATAAGTGAAATATGACCTTGGTGGAGTGCGCCCATGGTGGGCACAAAACCAATTATTTTGTTTTGGTCCCGAATACTATTCAGGTGATTTTTAAGTTGTTCTATTGAATTTATGATCAGCATCGGGCAAAAACACAAGTTAACATACGTAAAATCAGTTCAAACAAGGCTGTTTCACCGTAAAAGTAGCCAAATCTAATATTAATACTTTGAAATTACGGAAATTTTTACTTACTTTTGTATACTTTTTTAAAAACCTAACCTTAATTCGATCTTATGAAGAAGAAAGCTAGAGTTCTTTTTGTATCTCAAGAAGTTACCCCCTATTTAGATGAAACACCTATGAGTGTTATCGGACGAAAATTACCACAAGGAATTCAGGAACGAGGCAAAGAAATCAGATTATTCATGCCAAAATTCGGAATCATCAACGAGAGACGGAATCAGTTACACGAAGTGATCCGTTTATCCGGAATGAATTTAATCATTGACAATAACGATCACCCTCTAATTATTAAGGTTGCTTCCATTCAGGCAGCACGAATGCAAGTCTATTTTATTGATAATCAAGAGTATTTTGAGCGTAAACATATTTTAACAGACAAAAAAGGCGATCATTTTGCCGATAATGATGAGCGCGCCATCTTCTTTTGCCGAGGCGTTATCGAAACCGTTAAGAAGCTAGGCTGGTCACCTGACATCGTTCATCTTCATGGATGGATGACAAGTTTAACAGCATTGTATTTGAAAAAATCATTCAAAGACAATCCTTTGTTTGCTGAAACAAAAATTGTTTATTCGGTTTATGATGATGAATTCAGTACTCCGTTAAACAAAGATTTCGCGAAGAAAGTGCTTCACGAAGGAATTGAAAAAACAGATGTAGAACATTATAAAAATCCTACCTTTGTGAACGTAAGTAAAGCAGCTATCGACTTGGCAGATGGTATCATCAAAGGAAGCGCAAAAATTAATTCGGATGTAGAGAAGCACATCAAAAAATCGGGCAAACCATTTTTGGATTTTGTTTCCGGTGAAAACAACGAATACATTGATGCATACTCCGATTTTTATGATGCGGTGTTGGAAGAAGTAGCAGAAATGGTTGACTAAAAATTTTTTATGAATATACATAACAACAGCATGCCTCAGATTTTGTCCCGATTGATCGGGACAAAATTTTTTTTTATACTTTCTTTGATTGTAAGTATTTGTTTTACATCCTGTAATGAATCATGCGTTGTCGGACTAGATGTTCAACCCGCAAACGACCTGTTGAATGTAGGTTTTGAGGATACTACTTCCATTAATACCCGAACAGTAAAAGGTGATTCATTAATTACAGACGAAACACTTATTTCGA
>JBILYL010000397.1:0-2552 GCA_044377775.1 Bacteroidia bacterium | reverse complement strand
GAAGAAGAAAAAAAACCCGCAATTAATATTTTAGTTCCCAAAAAAAAAGTTCCTAAGGCTTAAAAATCTTTAAGAGTTTTTATTTTTATTTTTTTATTTTTTAAAAAAATAAATTTTTAGTAAATCATTTTTTTTACTGTTTTAAAAAAAATTGAAATACTTTTTTAAATATATATAAACAGTATTTTAGCCAAAAAAGCAACTTTAAGTTTTAAAAGCAATCTATAATAATGTCAGCCCAATTAAATAATTCCGCAATTAAAATGTCCGAACAACCAGTCCTGTGTATTCCAGGAGTGTTTGCCAATATAAAAGAAGAAAGAATTCGACGAATCTTCAGTGATTTAAATCTCGGTGATGTAGACCGAGTTGATATTATAATCCCAAAAGCATCTGTCGATGCTGGTGGAAAAGAAAATAAATTTAACAGAGTGTTCATTCATCTCAACTGGAACGACACACCTTCATCAGTTGCCTGCCGTAGAAAATTAATTGAAGGCAAAGAAGTCAAGATTATTTACGACGACCCTTGGTTTTGGAGAGTTTCAGCATACAGACCACCTGCTCCTAAACCAAGATTCGAGACACAGTCAAAGCCTAGAACCTTTCAGCCAAAGAAAGCAACATTGGAGCTTGATTTCGATACAGTACAAGAAGTCAAATACTCAGGAGTAGTAGCGCCAGGCTTGACCGTTCCCTCACCTGTCGTCTCACCTGTCATCTCACGCAGATATAAGCCAGAGGCTGATGAACAGATAAAATGTTACAATGAATTTGGAACAGAAATCAAAGAACCAGCAGCCATCAATTATGGAAAAATCCAGCAGCCAAAAAAGAAAAGGGGTCCAATCAAGGTAGAAGGAGAAGACAAAGACAAGACCGCTGAAGAAAAATAAATAGTTAGTTTGTTATAGTGTAGTAGTTTGTATAGTTTGTATAATGTGTAATTAATTAAATATTTCATAAGGGTTGTCTAAAAACAACGTAAAACCCCTTGGGGGTAATCCCTTTTTTTTTGAAAATAAAAAATAAAATAAAATAAAAATAAAAATAAAAATAAAAATAAAATAAATTTTAAGTTTTTTAAAAATATATGAAAATAAAAAAAATTGAAATAAAAATATATAAAAAAATGAATTCAATATATATATACTAAAAATCAATACTTAATATTCAATGACCTCAAGTTTTAATGAAAAGATTGAGGTTCGCCTCACACAATTTACAGAATACCTTAACCGCTCTAATATGAATCACCAGGAATACCAGAAAAAAGGCGTGAAATGGTGCCTTGTAAATGAACTAAGACCTGATCCACCAGCTAATGTTCGTGGAGGTTTTATTGCGGATGAAATGGGATTAGGAAAAACGATTATGGTAATTGGGCTTATGATATCAAATTTCAAGCCTAAAACACTCATTGTTTTGCCGCCAGTTCTTATCGATCAGTGGTTCGTACAAATTTTGCGAACTACTGGACACAAAGCCCTAATTTATTACGGAGAAAATAAAAAAAAAATTACTGTCGATCAACTAAATAGCGCTTGTATTGTGCTTACATCATATGGAGGCGTAACAGTAACAAAAAAACAAATAAAAGAGGACAAATTAACTCTTCTTCACGAGATTAACTGGTCTAGAATAGTTTTTGATGAAGCACATCATTTGAGAAATAAAAAAACTATTGTTTATGCGAGTGCTAAGCTTTTGAAAAGTGATATCCGTTGGCTCGTATCAGGCACCCCAGTACAAAACAAAAAAACAGATTTTTACAACCTGTGCTCTATGCTAAAAATGCCCGCAAGTTTTTACAGAGACCCAGAAAATTTAACTACAATTGCGAGAAATTTTATTTTAAAGCGAACAAAAAAACAAGTAGGAATCGAACTGGCCGATGTTAATTCTACAAATAACTCTGTCGATTGGCAAAATAAAAAAGAAATGGAGCTATCGGAGGAAATTCATTCAGCTCTAAGTTTTAGTCGTGTTCAGACAAAAGGAAATGGAGGCAATTGTCCTATGATATTACTTATGCTGCGGGCAAAACAATCGTGTGTAATGCCCAAGCTAATGGAAGCAAGTTTAAGAAAACTTGTTAAAGCAGGCGTAATTTCAGATTATAATTATTTCAAAGAAGCTCTCAAATACAGCAGTAAAATCGATTACGTTATTCGAACTATTTTGGATAAAAAAGACAATGAAAAGGGCAAACTAATATTCTGTCATTATAGAGACGAAATCGATGAAATCGCAAGACGATTAACCGATGGAGGAATGTCAAATATTGCTACATTTGATGGAAGAGTCAGTAATAATAAGCGTACTGAAATTGTAAACGAAAAAAACAATGCGCTTATTCTTCAAATTCAAACGGGATGCGAAGGGTTGAACTTACAAGAAAACTACAGTGAAATTTATTTTGTTAGCCCACATTGGAACCCAGCAGTAGAAGACCAAGCAATCGCAAGATGTCACAGAATTGGGCAAAAGAATATTGTATCCGTATTCAAATTTCAAATGAGCGGCTTTGTTACCGATCAAATAGACGAAAA
>JBILYL010000111.1:0-7873 GCA_044377775.1 Bacteroidia bacterium | reverse complement strand
CAAACCTCTCAATCAAAACAATGTACTGCCGTTCAACTTGCGACACACTCCATCTATAGTCATTGCGGAATAATATACATTGAGAACAGCAAAGTATATGTTTACGAAGCGGTCGGACCTGTTAAACGCACCCCATTTAACGAATGGATCCAACATGGAAAAGATTCAAAATATGTTGTCAAGCGACTAAAAGATGTTACAACACTGTTAAGCGATGAAACATTTTCGAAAGTAAAAGCAAGCGGAGAAAAATACAATGGAAAGAGTTACGATATTTATTTCGGATGGAGTGATGATAAAATATATTGTTCTGAATTGGTTTGGAAAATACACAAACAAGGCGCTAATATTGAAGTGGGGAAACTTCAAAAATTAAAAGAGTTTGATTTAACAAGCAAAGAAGTCTTGGCCATTTTAAAAGAACGTTACGGAAAAAACATCCCTTTAGAAGAAACCGTTATCTCCCCTCAAAGTATTTTCGATTGCAACCTACTGATTACTGTCAAAAACACGTATTAACTACTTGTTCTTCTCCTCTATCCACTTCGACATATACTTTGTACCCGAGATTGTATGATGCATTAACATCGCGCCTATAAAGTTTTTATGGCGGTGTTCCTTTAGATTTTTCTGAAGCGATAAAATATTGTCAATTATTTTTTTTTCAAATTTTTCTTTAGAATAAAACTGATTGATAATGGTTATTCCATTTTCCTGCGACTTCTTCCAAAGGGAGGCATCCGTATATAATTTAACTGCTGCACGTGCAATTTCCTGTGACGTATTCGCAATTATTCCATTCCATTCAAAACCACCATGCATTCCTTCTGCTCCAATATCTGTTGTTATACTTGGCGTTCCACACTGCATTGCTTCCACCAACTTCCCTTTTATTCCTGCTCCGAACCTTAATGGGGCTAAACAAATTTTCGCATTCCTTACAACTTGTATTGCATCTGTTGCTCTTCCCTTGATTAAAAATCCATCCTTTGGATTATTTAATTCATTCACTTTTTGAGAAGTATAGGCTCCGTAAATATGCAATTCTGCATCAGGTAATTGTTCCCGGATCAAGGGCCATATATCTTCTTTTAAATACTGAACTGCGTTCCAATTCGGCTCATGAATAAAATTACCGATGGTGATGAAGTTCGTTCTCTCTTCAAAAGAAGGCCAGTTAATAATCATTCCCTCGTCAATCGGATCCAACAAAAAAGGGATATAATGAAGTAAAGTATTGTCAATTTTAAAATAATCGTTCAGCAATTTCATTTCAAAATCAGAAATGATCAATGAACAATCGCAACGTAAAATGCTGGCTATTTCCCGTTTTGCAATATCAGAAAAAAGATCTTTTTCTGTAAACGCTCTTTTCTCTTTAAAAGCCAGCTGTCGTGCTTGACGGAGACAATGTAAATCAATCGTATCTAATATTCTTAATGCATCAGGGGCATTTTCGGCAACTCTCCAGCCAAATTGCTCCTCGATCATAAAGCGATCAAAAATTACAATTGCAGGATTAAGTGCTGCAATAAAATCATCAAAACTTTTATTGTTTAACTCGATTCTTACCTTATTAATTCCAAGCGCTTGAATATCATAGGCAAATTCACTGTCGCTAGCAGCAGAAGCAAAAGTGATCTTCCAATTTTGCTTCAGAAACAAATCGATCAACTGCAAAATCCGACTTCCCGCAGCAGATGAGTTAGGCTCCGGCCAAACTGTTCCGATAATTAAAAGTTGATGAGAATTGATCATGGGGCAATAACGGTATCAAATGGTAAACGAAAATCACAACCCGCTTTATATTCGCTGCAACCATAAGCCGTTTTTCCTTTTATAACTGTTCCTTTTTTGCACTTCGGACAAATACTAGGCTTCGCTTCAGCAACAGCAGCCTTTTTAGGTTTGGGTGCTTTTACTTGTGCTTCTTCGAATTCTACATTAAAAGAATCCGTTAATTTTAAAATACCGTCTTTCTTTACTCCTCCAGCTGTAAAACCTTTTATCACTGCAGTCTTTTTCTTTTCTAAAAGCAATTTTATTTGTGCATCACTTAATTTTTTCCCCATCAGTTCAAAAGGAATTTTCATATCGCAGCCATTTTTATAATTGCTGCAACCGAAAGCTGTTTTGCCTTTCAACATTGTCCCCGAATTACATTTGGGACAAACTGCTTTTTCATCTTTTTCAACAACAGGTGCATGGCTGGCAATGGTTATACGCTGCGAACTTTCATTACGAACCTGTATAACCAAATCGCTTACCATCTGTTTCATTTCAGCCAAAAAAGCTTCCGCCTGATATTCTCCTTTTTCTATCTGGCGTAATTTAAATTCCCAGTTACCGGTCATTTCTGCCGACTTCAACAACTCGTTATTAATAACACGGATCAATTCCATTCCGGTGATCGTAGGAACCAGATTTTTCCGCTCACGCTTCACATAATTTCTCCTGAACAATGTTTCGATAATGGCGGCACGAGTCGAGGGCCGACCAATTCCATTATCTTTCATCAACTCACGTAATTCTTCATCATCGATCTGCTTACCGGCTGTTTCCATTGCACGCAATAATGTTGCTTCAGTATATGCCTTTGGGGCACTTGTTTTTCCTTCAGCTAAAAACGCTTCATGAGAACCCTTTTCACCCATTTCGAAAGCAGGTAACAATTGAATTTCCTCTTTCTCATCTTCATCGATCACCTCTTTATTATAAACAATCCGCCAACCGGGATCTAAAATCTGTTTTCCTGTTGCTTTAAATTCGATTTCTTTTACTGCGCCTAAAACAGTTGTATTTGAAACTTCACAATCCGGATAAAATGCAGCCAGAAAACGTTTTGAAATGGCATCGAAGACCAAAGCTTCATTACCCATTAACCCTTGTGCTTTCACATCGGTTGGAATGATCGCATGGTGATCTGTTACTTTTTTATCATCAAATACTTTCGTTGATTTACGTATCTCATTTTCTAACAAAGGTTTTACCAGTGCTTGATAATTGACCATATTCTTTAAAATACCTGGAATCTTCGGATACATATCATTCGGGAGATACGTTGTATCTACCCGCGGATAGGTTACCAATTTTTTCTCATACAGATTCTGAATGATCTTCAATGTATCTTCGGCAGAATACCCAAACCGCTTGTTGCACTCAACCTGTAATGAAGTGAGATCAAACAAACGCGGTGAAGATTCTTTTCCTTTTTTTGTTTCAACTGTTGTAATTTTGAATAGCTCTTCTTTTATAGAAGTAAGAATATCTTCTGCGTTTTGTTTTTCGTTACCCTGAAATCTGTCTAATTGTGCATTAAAAATCACATCCCGGTATTTTGTTTTCAATTCAAAAAACACGGCTGATTTAAATGCGTTTATTTCCAGCTGCCTGTTTACGATCATTGCAAGCGTGGGAGTCTGAACGCGACCAATGGAAAGCACTTGTTTTCCATTTCCATATTTTATTGTAAACAAACGTGTGGCATTCATTCCTAAAAGCCAATCTGCCGCAGCCCGGGAATACCCTGCAAAATAAAGACTTTCGTAATCCTTGCCATCTTTCAGTTTTGTAAATCCTTCACGGATAGCCTCCTCCGTTAAAGATGAAATCCACAAACGTTTTAATGGTTTTTTACAGTTTGCTTTTGAAAAGATCCAGCGCTGAATCAATTCTCCTTCCTGCCCGGCATCACCACAATTTATAACTTCCGAAGCGTGTTCAAAAAGTGAAGCGATCGTATTGAATTGTTTTTCGATGCCTTTATCATTTTTAACTTTTATTCCGAATTTTTGAGGAAGAATAGGAAGCATATTCAAATTCCATTGGCGGTATGCAGAATCATATTCGTGCGGTTCTTTCAATTCGCACAAATGCCCGAAACTCCAGGTTACCTGATAGCCATTCCCTTCATAATAGCCATCTTTACGCTGTTTAGCGCCCAAAATCTCAGCTATTTCTTTTGCTACACTTGGTTTCTCTGCAATACACACCTTCATGATACCTTACCGCTGTAACCGATCCTGTAAAAAAAGGAGGAATCAGGGATTTTTTAATTTCTTCAAAAATAGCAACTGAACCAGTTTTATGGTGAAAATGATGTAACGTTTTATCAACAACTCTTTTGGTTTAAGATTTGTTATGCTATTTTTACGTCTACAAACAACACATAAATTTAACACGCAAAAATCATTATGAAAAAGATACTATTAGCATTTACATTATTATTAGTGGCGACAACAGGTTTTGCCAAAAAAGATAAAAAAGCCAAATTAGAACCAGGTATGTATGCTGAAATAACTACCAATAAAGGAGTTATACTTTTGGCGCTTGAATATGAAAAAACGCCCCTTACTGTTGCCAATTTTGTTGGTTTAGCGGAAGGAAAAATAAAAAACAATTCAAAAAAAGCAGGCGTTCCCTATTACGATAGTTTAAAATTTCACCGTGTGATCCCGAACTTTATGATTCAAGGTGGCGACCCATTAGGAAACGGAACTGGCGGACCGGGTTACAAATTCAAAGATGAGTTCCACCCTGATCTTAAACACACAGGACCAGGAATTTTTTCAATGGCAAATGCAGGCCCAGGCACAAATGGTTCTCAATTTTTTATTACACACATTGCTACACCTTGGTTAAATGAAAAACATACTGTTTTTGGTCACGTTATTAACGGACAGGATGTTGTAAATACTATTGTTCAAGGGGATTTGATCATTAAAGTAAAAATTATCCGCAAAGGGAAAAAAGCAAAAAAATTCAAAGCAGAAAAGGTTTTTGCAGAATTAAATAAATAGTTTAATGTTGAGGATTTTGACTCTGCTTTAATTGGTCATATATTCTAATACGATGATCCGATTATAACGACTGGCACTATTTCGTAAAAACAGGGTAAGTGACATCAAGTTCAAAACCTTTCATAAATACTTTTTTATAAAAATGATAGCAACAATTGAAATAAGCATGTATGCACTAACCGATAGTTACGAACAAAAAGTCATCGATTTCATACTCCGTATAAAACAAAATAAAAATATCCGCGTTGAAGTAGGAGGCTTAAGCACTATGCTTTATGGAGATCTTGACCTTTTAATGGACGTAGTTAAAAATGAAATGAAACACGATTTCGAAAATGGCAAAGCTGTATTTCTGATGAAAATTGCAGGAAGTGAATTAACAAAAGAAAAATTACCCGAATCATTAAAATCATAATCTCATGAAAAAAATACTTTTATCCATAATCTTAATTGCATCCATTACTATGGCATTCACTCCCAAAGCAGGTGTTGTTGGAACACTTTTTCCGGGAATGGAATGTGAAGACTATAATGGGAAAGCAGTTAATCTGCCTGTCGATACAAAAGGCAAATACACATTACTTTGCATTGCTTTCAGTACTGCTGCAGAGCCCGATCTTAAAACGTGGATCAATCCTATTTATAATAAATTTATAGGCAAAGTGGATGCTTCAAAAGCGGATGTTTTTGATGTACATGTAGATTATGATGTAAACTTATATTTTATTCCGATGTTCACCGGATTCAACAAACTGGCTAGTAACACTTCAAAGGATAAAATCAAATCAAAAACGGACAAAGAACTTTATCCGTATCTGTTATTTTATGATGGGGGAAAGACCTACAAAGAAGAGTTGGATTTCAAAAAACGTGATATTCCCTATTTTTTTGTATTAGATAAAACAGGAAAAGTTGTGTATACCACTTCCGGGAAATACGATGATTCTAAGTTAGAGAAGATCGTTGATATTTTTGAGGAAAACTAAATTTAAGTACTTCACTTTTTTTTAATAGTAGTTTTTTTACTGTATTTTGTTATCTTTACTTAAGGATTAACAAGATTAAATACAGATGAAAAAACTACTCCTTTTTTCCATACTTTTACTGTTCACTTTTATAAGTAATGCAAATGAGGTGATCGAAAATCCCTTTGCAAAATCATTCGAAAAAGCCTATTCACTTCACCCTGAAATTTCCCGAGGAATGCTTGAAGCGGTTGCGTTTTGCAACACACGTTTCAGTCACATCACACACAACTCATCTGAATCAGAAAGCTGCGCAGGAATTCCAAACGCATATGGTGTAATGGGTATGACCTTAGACGGCAAAAAATATTTCAACAATAACCTTATTACGGTTTCTGAACTATCATTGATCAGCACGATTGAACTGATCAATGATCCTGAAAAGAACATTCTTGCTTTCGCTGATGCTTTTGTAAAAGTGAAAATAATGCTGAATATCATCAGCAATAAAGCAGCGGATCAATTAACTATTTTAAATTACTTAAGCGAGTTACCAAGAGAAACAACCGGACAACTTTATGCACTTGCGACTCAGGAATTCGGATATGTTCAATTTTTAATGAACGTTGATTATCAGCAACAATACAATTTTCCTGATCATCAATTGGATCCGGAGAAAATTTTCGGTAAGGAAAACTATTCTATTTTAAGTTCTTCAGCAGTTATCGTTACTGATGAAAAAGTATACAACAAAAGCGGACAAACATTTCAGAGATCCGCTTTATCCACAGATTATACTCCAGCAATCTGGAATGCAGCAGCTTCCTGTAATTACAGTTCAAGAAGTGGAACATCAGTTTCTGCGGTGACGATACATACCGTTCAAGGATCTTATGCGGGTTGCATTTCATGGTTTCAGAATTGTGCGGCAAGTGTTTCCGCGCATTATGTTGCACGTTCAAGTGACGGGCAGATCACACAAATGGTTTTGGAATCAATGAAAGCATGGCATGTTGGCTCTCACAATCCATACACAATCGGAATTGAGCATGAAGGATACATCAGTTCGGCTTCCTGGTATACAAATGCAATGTATAATGGATCAGCGGCATTGGTAAGAGATGTTTGCATAAGTGGATACGGGATCAATCCGTTGAGATGTTATTATGGCCCGGGCTGTTCCGGTGGAGCATCCAGTTGCGGTATTGGCTCTTGTACAACGATCAAAGGTCATCAAATGTTCAGCGCACAAACGCATACGGATCCTGGACCATTCTGGAATTGGGCAAAATATTATTTACTGATCAATAACAGTCCAGTAATTTCAACGATCACTTCTGCAGCTGGAAACTATTATGACAGTGGCGGATCTACCGGAAATTATTCAAATGATGAGCGTATGCTAACACTTATCCAACCGGTGGGAGCAACATCAATCACTTTGAATTTCACTTCATTCAATACAGAATTAAACTGGGATTATTTATTTATATATGATGGCGCTTCCACTTCTGCGCCACTGATCGGACAATATACTGGAACGTCATCTCCCGGCAGTGTTACTTCAAGCAGCGGCTCTTTACTTTTAGAGTTCCGCTCCGATTGTGCAACTGTTTCTTCAGGCTGGGCAACCAACTGGACAAGCACTTCAGGCATTGCTACAACAACAGACAGCATTGCTCCTACTACAAGTGTCTCAACAAGCGGTGTATGGGAAACTACAAATTTTACAGCAAACTTTACAGATGCAGACAATGCAGGTGGAAGTGGCTTAGAAAAAAGTTACTACCAGGTAATTGATTTCAATGGAACAGAATGGAGAGCAAATAATAACAACGGTTTTTTTGCCGACAACTTTGATTATGTGATTCATCCCGATTGGACAACAACAGTTGGAACTTGGAGCATCAATGCGGGATCACTTTATCAGAGCGATGAAGCAAATGGAAATACAAACATTTATGCTTCTTTGAATCAAAGTTTATCGAATAGGTATTTGTTCAATTTCTACGGTAAAATTGATGGAACAGGTACTTCCAGAAGAGCTGGATTTCATTTCTTCTCTGATAACGGCAGTTTGACAAACAGGGGGAATTCCTATTTTGTTTG
>JBILYL010000390.1:0-2560 GCA_044377775.1 Bacteroidia bacterium | reverse complement strand
TTACATTGTAATTGGTGATACAAAATCACCCTCTGAATTTAAAATGGATGGATGTGATTATTGGAGTGTTGACCGTCAGCTGACCTTACCCTTCGAATTGGCGAAGATCACTCCAACACGCCATTATTCCCGTAAAAATCTGGGCTATTTATTAGCAATTAAAAATGGTGCTGAAGAATTAGTTGAAACAGATGATGATAATATACCAAGAGCTGAATTCTGGAATGAAAAAAGCAGAGAAGTGAAAAGTTATGCTTTTGAAAATGCGGGTTGGGTAAATGTATACCACTACTTTACAAAAAACATGATCTGGCCACGCGGATTTCCGCTGGAAGAATTGCAAAACAAACAGATCGATCTTTCAACTTTAAAAAACATCCCTGTCAACTGTCCTATTCAACAAGGACTCGCAGATGAAAATCCAGATGTAGATGCGGTATACCGCCTCACGTATCCTTTACCGATGAATTTTGAGATCAAAGAAAGATTGGCCCTTGGTAAAAATGCTTGGAGCCCTTTCAACAGCCAGAATACACATTGGTTCAAAGAAGCATTTGCTTTAATGTATCTTCCTTCTTACTGCAGTTTCAGAATGACTGATATCTGGAGAAGTTATGTAGCACAGCGCATTTCATGGGAATGTGGCTGGAGTATCTTATATCATGAGCCAACCGTTTGGCAGGAGCGCAATGCGCACAACCTGATGAAGGACTTCGAAGATGAAATTCCGGGATATTCTAACAATCTGAACATCTGCAAAGAATTACAAGCGCTTAACTTAAAGCCCGGCAAAGACAACATTTCTGAAAATCTTGTTACCTGCTATCAAAAACTTATTGATATCAATGTGATCGGGAAAGAGGAAATGACCTTGCTAAAAGCCTGGATCAGCGACTTATCGAAGTTATAAAAATGCACTTTTGAAATCCGTTATTGATTGAACGCTCTCAATTAATAACGGATTTCGTATAACTCACACTTTTCAAGCTTGCCAATCGTTTTTACCAGCCGGATCTTTTGCGGATACTTTTGATATACAGGTCCGATCATTCTGTGGATCGTATTGATCACCCTGCCGTTATTCTTTTTGGGATTCATTCGCAAACTGCCCAATATCACATATTGTACATTTTGTTTTTTCCAATTCATCAATACGGTGTCTGCATCCATTGAGGTAACCATGTATTGTCCGACAAACTTCTTTCCATTACCATAAAGGAACGACATGGAAGGCTTTCTTGAAAGAACATTTACACTATCGGGCAAACTATCCGCACAGTATTTACTCATCTTTAAGAAATTCTCCCAATCAGGGGAATAACCGTAATAAATGTCACCACTTAAATTTTTCTTAAAGGCTTTTACATTTTCTTTTTGAATGGATGTACCAATTGTTCTGAGCAACATAAAACCTGCGAAAAGAATAAAGATGATCTGTAGGCCAGAATACTTCTTTACCAACTCGTAGAAACCGTAAAAAAATAAAAGAAAAATATACGGGATCACAATTATGATCAAGCGGTCCTGCATATTCGCAGCCTGAATTCCAAAAAAGATTCCGCCACAAAGTACAATCAGATAAACACTCGTAAAAAAAACAAATTTATTTTTTTTATAACTCAGGAATGTAAAAATTCCGATGATCAATGCGGAGATGTATGCTAGCTGAGGAATGATGCTAATTAACTCATACGCTTCTCCCCTGAGTTTCATAATACGATAAATGTGCAAGGACATATACGTATTAAAATTATTGAAAAAACGATCAATCATACCGCCAAAATCCTCATACCCTGCCTCTTTTTTATAAAGCTCTTTCCGTAAAATCATTTCAAACTGATCAGAATTTGAAGGACCGTATAACGAAGTGGTTATGTACTGATAGATCAGACGGATCAGAAAAAATGAAACTAAAACAAATACTACCTGCTTGAAATTTTTGTTTAATACAAAATACAGGATAACGGCAACAATAGCAACGATAGCAACACTTTTGGATACACTTAACAGAACAAACATTAAGCCGAACAGCAACCACTTTAAATAGTTCTCCTTTAAGTCGTCCAATAACCCTTGCCCCTCTTTAATGCTATCGATGATCTTAAAAACAATATAAAAACAAATGGATTGCAGAAACAGAAAAAATGTTTCTGTGAATGTCTGACCGGAATAATATTGAATGAAATGATTAAAGGAAACAAAAGAAATCAAAGCGAATAAAACAGTGTACGGGATTCTTTTTACAAACGCTTTATAAGTGAACCAGACAAAACCAAACTGACAAACAACAGAAAACATTTTCAATGCAATTACATTGAGTCCGAATATCTTTACAATCATTGACAAGAAAATAGGGTAACCCGGTCCCTGGTAATAGGGGAATTTACCTTCATGAAGCAAAGACCACGCTCTTTCTATATAGGAAGAATCATAACCGCCATCAGAAACTTTTGCATCAAATAACAAAAAGGAAAAAACCGTTGAAAAAAACAACAGGCTGTAGAATATTATTTTTTCGTGCTTCTCAAACCATCTGTTTATTTTATCAAAAAGATCGGAC
>JBILYL010000389.1:0-2563 GCA_044377775.1 Bacteroidia bacterium | reverse complement strand
ATATTTTATTTTAGGCTTCCTAACTCTGTCTTCATCGCTGTTGAGCTTTTCTCAGAACTATGATACCGATCTGCTCCCAAAAGAGTTTCATAAGGGTAGAAGAGATGCACTCCGAAAGAATCTTCCTGATAATACCTGTGTGGTTGTTTTTTCAGGTGCAGAGCGTCAGCGTGCAAATGACACAAAATTTATTTTCCATCAGGATCCTGATTTCTACTACCTGACCGGCTTGTCAGAGCCAAACGCAATACTCATCATTTTCAAAGAAGAACAAGTCTTTTATGATACGATCAAGACAAAGGAACTTATTTTCGTTCAGGACCGGGATCCTGCAAAAGAAATGTGGACAGGTAAGATTTTGGGAACAAAAGGTGTTTTAACACAATTGGGTTTCATAAATGTATTTACAAATGCACAATTTGCTGATTTCGCGATCGATTTTACCCGTTTCACTAAAACATATCATTTAGCCTTCAATGACGATGTCCGTGATGATAAAAACAACAAAGGCGATCTTTATAGTCTCATAAAACATTTCCGGACGAAAACAGCCTCCGCTGCTATAAGCTCAGATCCCTTGGGTCTTGAAAATTGGCTGGCATCACTGAGGGAAGTTAAACAAGCTGAAGAGTTGGTGCTGATGCGAAAAGCAATCGATATGACGTGTCTGGCTCACTTAGAGATCATGAAAGCTTTACAGCCCGGAATGAAAGAATACCAGGCGCAGGCAGTCGTTGAATATATGTTCAAAAATCAAGGTTCTGAATACGTTGGATACCCTTCAATTGTTGGCGGTTCTGAAAACTCTTGCATTCTTCACTATGAAACGAACCGGAAAAAGTTAGCCGGTATGGATCTGCTCGTAATTGATGCCGGAGCTGAGTATCATGGATATACTGCAGATGTTACGCGAACGCTTCCCGTGGACGGTAAGTTTTCTGAACAGGAAAAGATCATTTATAACATTGTTCTGGAAGCCCAGGAAGCCGGAATAAAAGCCTGTGTTCTCGGTGCTGAGTTCCGTGCACCTCACAAAGCGGCTGTTGCCGTCATTCAAAAACGACTGTTAGAACAGGGGATCATTAAAAATACTTCAGACTTCCAGGATTACTTTTTTCATGGGACATCTCATTACTTAGGTTTGGACGTCCACGATCCCGGTAATTATGGAAAATTGAGTCCTGGTAATGTAATTACTGTTGAACCCGGAATATACATTCCTGCCGGGTCAAAATGCGATCCTATGTGGTGGAACATTGGCGTGCGTATTGAAGATGACATCCTGATAACAAGCGGAAGTCCCGAAATATTGTCAGGGAAATTACCAAAGAAGATTGACGAAATTGAAGCTTTAATGAAGGAAGTAAGCCTTTTTAATAGCATAAAATAGAAATATCTTCTCTTTTGTAATGATATTTATTTAAATATATTGTGGATTTCAATTAAAAATTTTACATTTGCACTCCAATTTTGAAAAACAAATAATACAATGGCTAAAAAAGGTAGTAGAATTCAGGTGATCATGGAATGTACTGAGCATAAAGACAGCGGAATGCCGGGAACGTCACGTTATGTTACAACAAAGAACAAAAAGAACACCACCGAAAGATTAGAGTTGAAAAAATACAACCGTATCTTGAAAAAAGTAACTGTTCACAAAGAAATTAAATAATTCGTTTTAAGATTAATACATTCGTTCTGTTGAACGATTGACTTTAAATTAGAACTTTAAACTTACAATACAATGGCTAAGAAGGTTGTCGCAACACTTAAATCTGGTAAAGGAAATAACTTTACAAAAGTGATTAAAATGGTAAAATCACCTAAAACAGGTGCATATTCTTTTAAAGAAGAGATCATTCACAATGATCACATTCAAGACTTCTTAAAAAAATAATATTTTTATAAGTATAATTTTATAAAGGCTTCCTCCAAAACAAGGGGAAGCTTTTATTGTTTTATGTAATTCCACCCTGAAAGTGGAAAAATGAGAATCAACATAGATGGGCATTTTTAGTTTTTTTAGTAAAGAAAAAAAGGAAAGTCTGAATAAAGGACTTTTTGTTACCAAGCAAAGTTTTTTCAGCAAAGTCGCAAATGCGATCATGGGAAAAGCCACGATTGATGACGAAGTGCTTGAAAATCTAGAAGAAATACTCATGACTTCTGATGTAGGTGTTGAAACTTCTTTAAGAATCATTGAAAAAATTAAAAAACGGGTTGCTCAGGAAAGAAAAGTAGAAACCTCTAAACTGAACGACCTCCTAAGAGAAGTTATCGCTGAATTGTTGGTTTCTAACGGACAAGAAGAAAAAGCAGATTTTGATACTCCTACAGATAAAAAACCTTATGTGATCATGGTTGTTGGTGTGAATGGCGTTGGCAAAACCACCACAATTGGTAAATTGTCTCATCAATTTAATAAAGCAGGAAAAAAGGTTGTTATTGGTGCAGCTGATACTTTTCGTGCGGCAGCTGTTGATCAAATTAAAATATGGGCTGATCGTACAAATGCTACCTTAGTTTCTCAGGGTATGAATGCTGATCCGGCTTCAGTTGCCTT
>JBILYL010000386.1:0-2585 GCA_044377775.1 Bacteroidia bacterium | reverse complement strand
TGTTGTTTTTCATTTCTTGCCCCATTGTAAATTTGGGATTTATTGGCAATACTATCTGATATTTGACTAGATTTGTTTCCCATTATTCCTTAGAATAACAAATTTATTTTTTTCAATTGGAAACAAAAGGTAAAACATTATTAGAACAAGGAATCGAATTGCCATTGATGGAAGAGTTTTATACCATCCAGGGAGAAGGATTTCACTCAGGGAAACCTGCCTATTTCATTCGTGTTGGCGGATGTGATGTCGGCTGCCACTGGTGTGATGTGAAAGAAAGTTGGGATGCATCTTTACATCCACTTACCAAAACGGATCAGATTGTTGAAAACGCGAGTGAATTTCCCGGTAAAGCAGTTGTTGTTACAGGTGGTGAACCAAGCATGTACAATCTCGAATATATTACAAAGCAATTTAAGAATAAGGGAATACAAACATTTATCGAAACATCCGGAGCATATTTGCTGACAGGGGTTTGGGATTGGGTTTGTCTTTCGCCAAAGAAAACAAGTTCTCCTTTGCCTGAAAACTTCAATAAGGCCAACGAATTAAAAATTATCATTCACAATAAAAATGATTTTGAATGGGCCGAAAAAAATGCAGCATTTGTTTCCCCTGAATGTAAATTATTTTTGCAGCCTGAATGGAGTAAGAGTAAAGAAATGATGCCTCTGATTGTTGATTATGTTATGGCTCACCCCAAATGGAATGTTTCCTTGCAAACTCACAAATATATGAACATTCCCTAATTGGAATGATAATTGAATTTGATTGTTCATCTTTCGGATCTGTTTTAAAAAATCTTTTAAAAAATATTGAAATAAAGAGCATTTGCCCGTTTTATTTAGAACATTCAACTTATGAAAAAACTTCTGATCATATTTGCAGCAACAATCTCAATTTCTTCTTGCAAGGCGCAATTGCCTCCTGGCGAATATACATCCACGAATAAAAAAGCAATTTCGGCTTTTGAAAGTGCGGTCAAGTTGTATCAGGCTGGAAAGGATGTTGATGCAGAAAAAGAGTTGTTAAAAGCCATCGAGAAAGATGTCAATTTTATTGAACCTCATTTGTTGTACGCAGATATCCTTCAGTATAGAAATCAAACGGAAAAAGCGATCGATGAATATGTAAAAGCCATTTCTATCAACCCTGGATTTAATTTAGGAAACTTCTATAACCTTGCAAATCTTGAAGTTAGTATCGGTAGATATGAAGATGCAAAAAAAGATTACGAGCGCTATTTGAAAAAATTACATATTAATCCGGATACAAAAGAAGATGCCGAAAGAAATCTTGCAAATTGCAACTTCGCAATAAATGCAATGAAAAATCCAGTTCCTTTTGACCTCAAAAACATGGGACCTGCCATCAATTCAGTTTTCGATGATTATTTTCCTGCAGTTACAGCGGATGAACAAACATTCCTTTTCACCAGGAATAACAGGACGGATAAAGTTCATCTACAGGAGGATTTTTTAATCAGCAAAAAGAAGGAGAATGATTGGGAGACCGCTTCGCTGATAGGAAATGGCATCAATACAGAAGGAAATGAAGGCGCACCATGCTTGTCGGCTGACGGACAACTTTTGTTTTTTGTAGCTTGTCAGGATAATGCTGCCGGGGCATATGCCGGAGGAAGAAAAGGTTTTGGAAGCTGTGATATTTTTTATTCCGGTAAAGTAGGAGAGAACTGGAGCAAGCCTTATAACATGGGAAATGTGGTGAATACAAATCAGTTTGAATCACAACCTTCTTTTTCTGCTGATGGCAAATCCCTTTATTTTGTGAGTGCACGTGCAGGTGGAATAGGGGAGACCGATATTTATGTATCAACATTAAAACCCGATGGAAGCTGGGGATTTCCAAGAAACCTCGGTCCGCAGATCAATACTCCGGGGAAAGAGGAATCCGTATTTATTCATCCTGATGGTAAGACGCTTTACTTTGGTTCAAATGGTCATGTTGGAATGGGCAAATTGGATCTGTATGTCTCTCGGCTAAACGAAAAAGGGATCTGGGGAACTCCTGTAAACTTAGGGTATCCTATTAATACTTATGGAGACGAAAATAGTATATTGGTTGCTGCTTCAGGTAACTTAGCATATTTAGCATCAACAAGAGTAGGCGGATTAGGAGGTTTAGATTTATATCAATTTGATTTGTATGAAGGTGCTCGCCCTGGAAAAGTAACCTATGCAAAAGGAAAAGTGTATGATATAAAAACAAAGAAACCACTAGGTGCACATTTCGAATTGATTGATCTGGAGACGGGTAATCTAGTGATGGAATCGGATGCAAATAGTGGTAATGGCGAATTTTTAATGTGTCTGCCTGTAGAAAAGAATTATATGTTGAACGCCTCTCATGATGGTTATTTATTTTTTTCTGAAAACTTTTCACTAAAAGAATTAGCTGACCAGATGAAACCATTCCTTCTGGATGTTCCTATGGAACCAATTGAGTTGCAAGGTGTAATGGAGTTAAAAAATGTATTTTTTGAAACGGCTAAATTTGATCTTAAACCCGAATCAAAAGCAGAATTAAATAAGCTGGTTTCATTTTTAAAAGCAAATAAAATGATC
>JBILYL010000110.1:0-7930 GCA_044377775.1 Bacteroidia bacterium | reverse complement strand
TCTTTTTTAATAAATTCAGAACTGCAATTAATGGAAAAATAAAAATTACCGACAATGAGGTTTCAGTATCTTCTATTCTTGGTTCCATTAAGATTCCGATCATTAACGAAACCGATCAGTTTGCCTTTGAAGTTCCAATAAATACTGCCGGACTGCAATTGGGGTATCTCTCAGAAGACCTTACACTTCGTGATATTACTTTTAATCCTTTTGGTGGCGAGAACCGAGTTAATATTGTCATAAATAGAGCCGTTTTTGCCGACAATGAACGCCTCGATCTTGAAATAAATGCGGAGGTTGTTGGTTTTAATGCTCAAATAAATAATATTAGTGATTTCCGTATTTATGGGGATAATGTTATTGGTGTTGGTAGCAGAAATGGATCCAAGAAATTGGATACAAGGGTAACCGGTACTTATAACGGGTTCAATGCTTATATAACGGATGTTGGCGCTTCTTTATACAATGGAAATTATGTTTTCTCTTACATTTCTGAAATGGATTTGGGGGAGGATGTTGCAGGACAAGCTGGTCCACCGCTACTTGCTGTATCGAGTATTTCTCCTGCAGGCAGTGGTGTAGAATTGCCAACATACTCTATTTCTAGTCCGCAGCCTGCACCCGCTATTGAAGTCCCTTCCGATCCGGCAGCTGTTGCCAGTCAAACCATTACTCCTGTGCAAATGTTTATTGCAATCAACAATTCGATTGTTGACATCAACGGCTATTTGACATTGCGTTCTAATGATCCTGTTTGGGGAAATGCTTTTGCTGGAGGGATTGATGGTAAAATTAAGCTTCCTACTATAATTAATGCAGGGGCGAATATGATTCTTGGAAATAAAGATGGACTTAAATTTTGGTATTTTGATGCCTGGTTTAATGATACAAAAGGTGTTGGATTAAGTGTTGGCGGATTATTTAATATTACCGCAATGGAAGGCCGCATTTATCATCACATGTCCAAAGCGGATGGGCAGTTTATGATTGATCCCAATCTTGCATTTGGTGGCGCTATTTATTTGCAGGTGATAGATCCTGCTGGTGGAAAGTCGTTTGCTGCTGATATTGGTGCTGAGCTTAAAGTTTTTGAAGATGGGGAGTTTACACTTCGTATGAATGGATCTGCTTCCCTCATGAATGTAAATGGTCGTACTCCTGGTGCTGGTGGTGCTATTTCTGCTGCTGGCCAAGCTGTGGTAGCGGCTGCTGTTGAATCCGTTGGTCCACTTACACTTAATGTTGATGTAGCAGGTGGTACCTTAGCCATTGAAGCAAAAAGTTTAAAAGCGGGTTCACTTCTATATACTAAAAGCGATTATTCTATCGGTATTTCTGCTGATGTTTCTACAAAACCAGGTCTAGGTTTTACTTTTGCTAAAGGGGCAACTAATTTTAAAATTGATGCGGATGCATCCGGAGAATTTGGATTAGGGGTTGGATTTGATGGAAATCAAATTGCACTCGGACTTTCTGGTTCCAGTGGTGGATACTTGGATCTTTCAATTAGCGGTGCTGTGCTTAAAGCGGATATCAATCGCCTTAACCGTACTGGAAATTTTATGTTTGGTTATGACGGTAAAGAAATTGGTATCGGTGTTACTGCAACTACTGGTGATCTTAATTTGAAATTATCTCCTACTAGATCATTTAATGCCGGATTTAATACTGCTGGTTCTGCTTATATTGGCTTGCAATACGATGATAATAGCTTTAGCCTTAAAGCAGATAAAGTTGCAAAATCAGGTAGTTTAGAAATGACCGTTAGTGGTGTTCAGCTTGCATTGGCTGCAAATGCTACTGAAAAATCTGCTGCTTTTTCTCTTAATACTTCAGGCATTGGCCTTCAAATTTCCGGTAAAAAAGATGTTGGTGGTGAATTCCACCTTGCTACCAATGATTTTAATATTGATCTAACTGCTGATCTGCCAACTAGATCAGGTTCTTTGGGCTTTGCTTTCGATGGGGGAAATAAATCCTTTCTTGCTACTCTTGATGGAGGAACTCAAGGTGCCTTGAAATTAAAAATCGGAGCTCAGGAATTTGGAATATCCGGTAATTCAAATGGTTCTGCTGGTAGCGTAAGTTATAAAGATGGTAGTAATGAATTTTTAATTGCTGCCGATAGAACAGCTGGCACGGGTAGTTTGAATCTGAATCTTGGTGGTAATGGATTACGATCATCAATTGCACAAGACTCCTCCTTCGTGAATTTCAATTACAGTAATTACTCATTTGGTGTCGGTGTTACTTCTGCTGGTTCTGGTGGATTAACTTATGCTGATGGAACGAACTCTTTAGGTATCTTTGGTAATCCATCCGCAAAAACAGGATCCCTTGATCTTACATTTAGTGGCAATCGTATTGCATTATCCACAGATATTCCAAACAAGCGTCACTCAATTTTAGTGGATGCTGCGGGTGTTCTTTTTAAAGCGAAAACAAGTACCGAATTAAAAGAATTATCTGTTGGATATGAAAACTATCTGGTTACAATTGCTAAATCCTTGAGCACCTCCGGTTCTGGTGGTTCTGCAGGTAGCATTTCCTATGCCGATGGGAAAAATACATTTTCATTAGCAGCTGATCCTGATGCAGGTTCTGGCAGCATGACAATTGATCTGGAAGGGAATGGCGTAAGTTCTTCCATTAATTCGGATACTGCATTTGTGAATTTTAATTACGAGGGCTATGCATTTGCTACTGGTGTTTCTTCTGGTGGAACGGGAGCGGTTAAATATTCTGACCCTAATAATTCTTTTCAATTAATTGGTAATCCGACACAAAAAAATGGATCGATCGATTTATTATTTTCTGGTAATCATATTGCCATGTCTACCGACATTCCAAATAAAATTCATTCCATTTTAGTTGATGCTGGTGGTGTGCTTTGTAAAGCGAATACTAGTCCAGCATTAAAAGAATTATCATTTGGTTACCAAAATCACCTGGTTACCCTTGCTAAATCATTAAGTGCTTCAGGGTCCGGTGGAGCTGCAGGTAGCATTTCTTATGCAGATGGAAAAAACACGTTCTCTTTGTCGGCTGATCCTGGTGCAGGTTCTGGTAGCTTAGTGATCGATTTGGATGGCAATGGTGTAAATTCATCCGTTAGTCCGGATTCTTCTTATGTGAATTTTAATTATGAAGGGTATGCCTTTTCTACCGGTATTTCTTCTGGTGGTACCGGAGCAGTTAAATATTCTGACCCAAGTAATTCATTCCAACTAGTTGGTAATCCTACCCAACAAAAAGGATCGATTGATCTTACCTTTTCAGGTAATCACATTGCAATGTCTACCGATATTCCAAATAGGATTCACTCCATTGATGTTGCTTCTTCCGGTGTAACGTTTAATGCAGCTACAACACAAACAGATAAATCACTTGCATTGGCTTTTGATGGTTTTGCTGTTTTTGCTAAAAAAGAATCAAGTGATTACGAAGTTGGATTAACAATTAATGATCGAATCATTGAAGGTGGTTTGCAAGCAAGTGTGCCTCGTATTGCTTATAAAGGTGATGGTGTTGACCTTGCTTTGAGTACAAATAAGATGGCCCTTTCTATTAGTGGAAAAAAATTGGAAGTTTCAACTGCCGGTGTTTTTATTGATGGTGTTTCTGCAGGAACATTTGTTGCCGGAGTAAATGCTACTTACAACTTACAGGTGGGGATGTTAAATACCACTGTTGTTTTCAATTCTGGAGAGTATAAACTTTCTTTTGCAATGAGTGGCAATAGTTTCGCAATCACTACTTCCGATTTCTCTGATGGATCTTTATTATTATCTGTTAGCGGAAATAACATCGGTATGAAACGCTATAATGGAAAATACACACTTTCTGTAAACGATATTGAAGCTAGTTATGAACCTGGAATATTGTCACTGCAAAAAGGACCAGATCGTAAATTAATGCTTAATGGCGATGAGCTAAGCCTTGCTTATGATGGATACAATATGTCTGTTTCTCCTAGTGCATTCAATTATACCGATGGACAAAATGCGGCATCTATTTCTTCTGATGGTCTTGCTTTAAGCAGAGATGATAAAGAACTTTTTGTTGGTCCTACTAATTTTGGTTTAAAATTGGGAGCTGGTAAAGATCTTACGTTAACCAAAACGTCCATTGCTGTTAATTACGATGATTTCTCTGCTTCTTATGCTTCCAATGGGCCAATCTCAGCAGCATATGATGCTTATTCTTTTATATATGATGCAGGGAAATTAACACTGCAAAATGGAACACAACGTAAGCTAGAAGTAAGTAACGATGGTCTTGGTGTTAATTTTGACGGATATGCTTTAAATGCTACTCCTTCTGAATTTACCTATTCTGATGGACAAAATTCTGCCTCTATTTCTGCTGATGGTCTTTCCTTGGCCAGAGATGATAAATCATTATTTGTTGGTCCTGCTAACTTTGGTTTAAAATTGGGCGAAGGAAAAAGTCTAACCTTAACTAAAACGTCTATTGATGTTAATTATGATAAATTCTCCGCATCATATACTGCTCGTGGTCCAATATCTGCTTCTTTCGATACCTATGGTTTTGCGTATGATGCTGGAAAATTAACACTGCAGGCAAACGCACAACGTAAGCTTGAAATTAGCTCCGAAGGCCTTGGTGTTAATTTTGACGGATATGCTTTAAATGCTTCTCCAACACAATTTACATACTCTGATGGTACAAATACAGCCGCTATTTCTGCTTCCGGCCTTGCTCTTGGTATAGGTTCAAATAGTTTGTTCATCAATCAAGAACAATTTGGTTTGGATATTGGCGGGACGAAGCATGTATACCTTACCCGAAATTCCTTGGATGTAAAATACGATAATTATCAAGCCGCTTTTAGTACTACTAAGTCACTTTCATTCTCTGATGGTACGCGCAGTTTTGCTCTTTCTCCTACCGGTTTGGAGATGAATGATGGGGACAAACGTATTGCTGTTGTTGACGATGGAGGCAAGCCTGCTATTGAACTAAAAAGTGGAACCAACTTGTTTCAATTGAGTCAGAGAGGTTTTGCTGTTGAGTTTGGTGGTAAACGTTATGCTGTTAATGATCAGGAGTTTTTGAAGATAGAGATTGATGCGCAACGCCGTATTGAAGTGATGAATAACGGTGTTAAATATGTGGATGGAACTACTGAATTTATTTTAGGTGGTGATGAGAATCTTGTTGAATTGAAAGATGATACAAGAAGTATTGCTCTTTCTAAAACAGAAAAATTGGTAATGAAAGATGGTGCTTATATGGCATCACTCAGCAAACAGCTGGAAGTAGAATTTACTGATGGCGTTCGTTCTGTCAGCTTGTTAAAAGGAACAAATTATTTAACGTATGAGCAGTCTGGTTACAAGTTTGGCATCAGAGGTGCAAACGGTGGAAAACCGGGTATCGATTTTTCCAATAGTGATTATTCATTTTTTCTGGAGGGAGAAAGAAATAAAGATGTTACTGTAGGTGTTACAAGCGCTCAGTTTGGAACGTTTAGTGCTACAGTAAATAGTCAGAAAAATATCCTTGCTTCCCTTTCTACTAGCGCTACTCAGGCATATGGGTTTGCTGTTAAAAATGGCAAGCTTAATATGATAAACGGTACTGCCGCAGATCCTGTTCCGGAACCACTTGCAGGTGCTCCTTCTATTCCTGCTTCTGATGGTCCTCAATACCTTACCAATAGCATCTCAGCGGATGCTGGAGGAAGTATAAAAGGTACTGCTGATATCTTTTTTGATAGCCGTAACCAACACTTTATGATGAGTGCCGCTGTTGCTGGTAATAAACCTATTTGTATTAAAGGGGCTATGGCATTGGATGTGTCACCAGGCCATTTTAGTCTTGATATTGGAACAGAGGAACAACGCATTGAAATTTATCCTACTTGTACCGGCTTTGGTGGTGGTGGCTGGTTAGGCATTCATGACAATAATTTAGATGTTGGCGTTTTTGCAGGATGGAAAGCCAGTGCTACCGTTTCTGTTGGCAGTGATATTATAGGTGCCAGCCTTACTGCTGCTGCTGGTGCCGAGTTGGGGGTGCGCGCTAATTTGGATCTTGATCCTTTTAAAATTAAAAATGCTGGTGTTTGGATAGATTTATATGCCGGTTTGTATGCGAAATATTGGGCTGTTGGTGCGAGTGGATCGCTTACTATTGCTGAACTTCGATTACATGGGCAATTAATGCTTTATTTTGAAGATAAAACCCGCATTACCGGCAGCCTCGATGGTAGTATTTGTATCCTCGATATTATTACTGCCGATTTTGGAATGTCATTCGATACTACTATATAACGTGTTATGAGAAGAATTTTGTTTTTTATTTTATGGATGTTGCCTCTCTTGACGAGCGCTCAAAAGCCTGTCAAAACTGCTGAGGTGTTTTGCTCTGCGGATTACTCGCAACAAAATGCTGTTCGCATCAAATGGCTTTACAAAACGGTTTATAATCCTGCCGGTTTCGATGTTTACAGACAAGAAAAAGGCGCTGCTGATTGGATTAAATTAAATCAATTGCCTATTAAAATGGTAGGCGTTTTGCCGGATAATAATAAATTAGATAAGGAAGCCAAGGACTTGTATAAAGCGGTCGTTAAAATGAGCTATGAAGAATTCGGTAAGAGTTTGATTCGTGCTTTTATTTTAATAAAAGCAATTTATGTGGACGAACTCGCTGATTATTTAGGTATTAGTTATACCGACAAAAATGTAGTGCTTGGTAAAGAGTATCAATATAAAGTTTGTATTGCCGGCAATTCCGAGCCTGAAGGGATGAGTAAAACGATTGTTGTTGCTCCCTATGCGAAACCTGCTTGTCCTGAAAATTTAAAGTTGACACGTACAAAAAAACGGATAGACATTTCTTGGAAACCAGATATCTATCGCTATTATGCTGTTGATGTGTACCGAAGAACAGCGGAAGATTCTTCCTTCACAAAAATCACCAAAGTTCCTCGTGCTATTCAGAAAGAACAAGCAGATAAGTTTTCCGACAAATCTGTTTTTTATGATGATACGGCAATTGTTTATACTGCAAATTATATCTACCGCTTTGCGGCAATTGATTATTTCGGACAAGTATCGCAGCTATCTCCTGAATATAGCGTTCCAATGGCCGATTTTATTCCGCCTACATTGCCCTTCAATATTGTTCCTACAGCATCCTCTTTAAATAATGTGGTGCGCTTGGATTGGCAATTAGTGGATGAAAAAGATCTTGCCGGTGTTAATATTTATTCCTCCGACAAGCCCGAAAATAAATATGTAAAGATTAATGCGGAAGTTGTTCCTAAAACTATCTTAACGTTCAACCATCCCAATGCAGCTGTTGGTAGTCATTACTACCGAATTGCAACGGTAGATATTGCCGGGAACGAAAACCTAAGTGCTCCCGTTTTTGTGGAAGTGAAGGATGTAACACCTCCTGCAAAGCCACAGGGTCTTGCTTCGGAAGCAGCAGAAGGCGCTATTACGTTAAAATGGCAGGCAAATACTGAAAAAGATTTACGCGGTTACCATGTGCAACGTTCCTTAAAAAGTAATAGTAAAATAAACAGTAGCTATGTGAATGTTACCAAAGATCCAATAACACAAATAACCTATACCGAACAGCTGTCAAAAAATATTCGTAACGAATTTGTTTACCGCATTGTAGCTATAGATAGTTGTTTCAACCGAAGTGCTCCATCTGAAAACACCTTGGCACAAATGCCCGATGTTACTCCACCATTGCAGCCGCTCATTAAAAATATTATTGCGGATACCACAAAGGCAACAGTTTCTTGGTTACCCAATGTAGATGTAGATATTGCAGGATATAATTTATACCGCGCTTTGCATGGCGATACACTCGTGATTGAAAAAATTAATTTTAGTATCATCCCTTCGAGTTTATCTTCTTATAGCGATAGGGATGTAAAGTCTGG
>JBILYL010000385.1:0-2590 GCA_044377775.1 Bacteroidia bacterium | reverse complement strand
TTTGTCTTCGGGAAGTTTTTGCTGGTAAGTTGTTAGTTTGGTTTTTATGGAGCGGATAAATTCATTATCCATTGCTAATTGGTAGTAATTACTCGGGGAGATCCAAGCTACCAATGCCAGCATCACAAGACTGATTCCTGCGATCGGCATAATTCTGTTGATTTTTTTACTTCTCATGGCTCTAGATTTTGATTTCTTTTGCCAATAAGATGCAGGTGGTTTTAGGATTCCATAAAGCAGGTGAGATTTTTTTTCGACTATTTCGTTCCAAGGGGGAGTTCTCTTGTTATACAAGCCTTTCAAAAAAAATAAACACATAAACACATAGCTTTTTATAGTTCCCGTTCTGTGTGTTTTTATAGAAAAATAAATTTTTAACAGAGACATCTCTCTTTGTGAATGAAGCTTGCTTCATCTATGAAAAATTTGTAAAAAATCTATTTTTATTAAAAACGCTTAGTCCAATACTGGAAATGATGACCAATCTAGAGAGTATTCTGAAAAACTATGTGTTTATGTGTTTAAAAGCGGTTAAGCCAATGAGAGTTATTCTTCCTGTATTGAAATGTACAAATCTTCTACTTTTTTGCGTGCCCAAGGGGTAGCCCTAAGGAATTTTAAACTGGATTTGATGCTGGGGTCTTTTTTAAAACAATTGATATCAATATGGTAGGCCAGGTTTTCCCATCCATAAAAAGCAACCAAATGATTCAAGATCATTTCTAATGTTTTGCCATGCAGCGGATTATTTTGCTGTTCGGAATGCATCGGATTGTTTAATTTCTTCTGTAGGTTCTGATCTTAGCATCTTTGCCTTTCAATTTTTCTTTTTGAGCAGGACCGCCAAGATTTACTTTTTTGTTCTTTTCCTTTTTTTCGTGAAATGCAGGGCCGGGAACATAAGTGTCTTTCCCTTTTTTTTGTCTGATACGATCTGCCATTTTCGGCATTTCATCATCAGTCAACATTTTTGAAATAACTACATCTGACGGCATTGGTTCGTAAGGAATCGCTTTGTTCATTACGCGTTCAATCTCTATCTGGTATTCTTGTTCAATTTCATTGATAAAGGTTATCGCTGTTCCTGCCTTGTTTGCTCTACCTGTTCTTCCGATACGATGAATATAATCTTCTGGCGTTTCCGGAGTGTCAAAATTGATAACGTGTGTCACATCGGAGATATCTAGACCTCTGGCAAGAATATCCGTAGCGATCAATACACGTTTGGTTCCTTCGTGAAATTGTCTTAGTGAATTGATCCGGGCAGTTTGTGCCAGGTTTGAATGAATTACAGCCACATCATCTGTGAATTTATTTTTCATTTGCTCAAAAAGATCATCAGCAAGTTTTTTTGTAGAGACAAATACCAGAACTTTATTTAATTCGCCATCCGTTCTCAACAAATGGTCGAGTAAATTTACCTTGGTGTTAAAATTCGGAACATGATAACAAACCTGAATGATCTGCTCTAGAGGAGTCCCATGCGGAGCGACTTCGATTTTTTGAGGCTCATAAAAATATTTTGCGATCACCTGCTCAATCTCCTCATTCATTGTTGCGGAGAACATCAGATTTTGTCTTTTTGTTGGCAATGTTTCAAGGAAGCTTAATAGCTGCTGACGGAATCCTAAACTAAGCATCTGATCAACTTCATCAATCACGAGTTGCTTTATGTCTTTTAATCTTAATAATCCGGTCAAAGCCAGATCTACTAATCTTCCAGGGGTAGCAACAATAATATCCACACCATTGTACACCAATTGTTTTTGGGTATTTATATTCGTCCCGCCATAAACGGCTAAAAAACGGATACTTGTATAACTGCTTAGTTTCTCAATTTCTTTCACGATCTGCAAAACGAGTTCGCGTGTCGGAACAACTATCAGGACGCGGGGGTGTTTTTGATCCGAATATTTTAACTGACGAAGAATCGGCAGCAAGTATGCAAAGGTCTTTCCTGTTCCTGTTTGAGCAATTCCTATCAGGTCTTTCCCGGACATAATCACAGGGAATGCTTTCTCCTGAATTGGAGTAGGTTGAACGTAACCCAGGTCATCAAGAGCGCTGATCAAGGGTTTGTTTAAGTTTAATTGTTCAAAAGTCACGGTTAAGTAGTTTAAATGAACTGTAAAGGTAGCTTAAACTATTGTACCAATGGCTTTCTTTGACAAAAAATTAACGAAGAGTTCTCTACGTGTTTAATCATTTCCCATCGAAATGCCTCTTATAATAAAAAAGAACGTTTTTTCTCCTTTCTGAGTGTTTTTGACTTATCTCATTCTTTTGTTTGATTGACATCACTCTTTTTCCTTTGTTGTCATTTTACATTTGTTTGAAAATAAACTTAAAAACCTATGAAAATGATACTTGTCGCCTCTTGTCTTTCTTTGCTGGTTATAGCTGCTGGAATATTTTTATACTCGAAAACAATTAAAGATGAATTAAGCAGGTTCATCAGGATCGCTGCTTATTTTTTGATCATCGTTGGCTTTATGAATTTTTTTGCAGCAGGAGCCCTTTTTATGGCAAAAGGGATACATTCCTGTTTTGATAAAGGGGATGGTATGAGAAATACCTGCATGAAACATCA
>JBILYL010000109.1:0-7958 GCA_044377775.1 Bacteroidia bacterium | reverse complement strand
ATTCGACAACCCTTTTTTCAGATACAAAAAAATTGTTATCATGGAATTCAATAGCTGTTCCATTGTATTTGTTTTTAAGAAATGTAATATCATTTACAATTCTATTAGCAGAGACACCCTTCCATCTTGCATTATAAATTGGTACAACTGCACAAAAGGAACATGTGAACGGGCAACCAAAGCTGCTGTGATACGCGATGGTTTTGTTTCCCAAATAGGTTTTACCAAGGTAAACTGATAAAGGATAAAACGAGTCTAATTTTTCGTAAGGCAACACTGGTAATGAATCCGGTTCGTGTATTGGATCTTTTGCAGTAAAATGAATTTTCCCATCATTTAGAAATATCAAATTGTTGATCGTATGATATGGTTCTTTCTTATCGATTGCGTCTAATAGAAGCGGAAAACACTTGTCCCCCATACCATTTACAATAAAATCAACATAACCACTTTTTAAAACAACATCGGGATGATTGGATGGGAAGTAGCCCCCCCAAATAATTTTAACATTTGGAAATTGTGCCCTGATTTTTTTTGAAATAGGGATTGCTTGTTTTAATTGCGGACCAGGCATTACTGTGCAGCCAAAATAATCGATTTCTCCCGATTCCAAATAGCGCTCAATTTTTGGCCAAGGTTCTTTGTCTATATTACCATCTACAAATACCCATTTATAGTTCTTCTCAATAGATGCTGCAATTTGCAGAATGCTCATTGGTATACGAGGCTTGTGTTGTGTTGCTAAAGGATTAAAAAAGAGTATGGACACAGAGTAACCTTATTTTATTATTTTTGATGAAGATAACAAGAATACTTCAAATGGGTCGTAGAGTATTAATATTTTTGATTCTCCTGTTTTTATTTTCCTTCCTTCTTCAAGGCGTGCTCCCATTTGTTAAAGTAGGAAGGCTTAATGGTTCATTTAAAATTGCGCCCAAACCTACTTTAGCATGCGACTCCATCTTATCTGGTAATTACCAAACTGCAACGACTAAATGGGTGAATGAGAATTTTGGATTCAGAAATACGCTCGTTCGGTTGCATAATCAATTGGGTTATTGGATGTATCACAGGTCATATACCAATAACGTAACAATTGGCAAAGAGGAATATTTATTTGATATAAAATATATTAACGCATATACAGGTGCCGATTTTATTGGTGAACAAAAGTTACGTGATAAAGTAGTGTTGGTTAAAAAATTTCAAGATTCATTAAAAAGTCATGGGATTGAATTTTTATTTGTTATTGCTCCCGGTAAGGCTTCTTTTTTCAATGAATATATTCCAGACAAATACCTTGTCAATAAACAAGATGGTAATTATGAAACAATTGTTAAGCTATTCAAGGAATATAATATCAATCATATTGATTTTAGAAAATTATTTGATGAATTAAAGCCCAAAAGCCAATATCCACTCTTCCCGAAATGTGGTATTCATTGGAGCACGTATGGTGCAGCTCTTGCTGCGGATTCAATTATTAAAAGAATAGAACTGCTTACAGAAACTCCTTTACCTCGCATGATATTTGATTCGGTTAAAGTTACTAATGAATTAAATACAGTTGATCAAGATGTTGGAAAAGGAATGAATCTTTTATGGAATATTGAAAACATTCCGATGGCCTATCCAGCCATATCATATACAAAAGTCGAAAAGAAAATTAAATTACTAACTGTTGCTGATAGTTATAATTGGACAATGCCAATCTATGAAATGAGTGACAATGTTTTCAAAAGATATTCCTATATCTACTATAATAAAATGCTTTATGCCAATATTCGAAATGAACCATATGGTGAAGAATATATAAACAGAGCAAGGTTATTATTAGGTCAAGATGTTATAATGGTTCTTTGCACAGATGCAAACCTTGCAGAATTTGGTTGGAATTTTTTCGAAAGAAGTTATTACGACCTTTTCGAATTGAGAAGTGGAGCTGGAATGAAAATTCCTTTACCTATTGCAACAATTATGAACGACATCCGATTTGATTCCGAAATGTTTTACAAGGCAAAATTAAAAGCAAAAGAATTAAAGGTGCCTGCTGACTCCGTTATATACATGGACGCATTAATTCAATATCAACGCCATAAAGGAAAAGAATAAATGGACTTTAACAGTAGCATATTCTTAGTTTGGTTTTTGCCGGTTTTTATAGCGCTTTACCTTTTGGCAAAAAACAAATTCAGGAATGGATATTTATTATTGGTTAGTATTTTGGTGTATGCATGGGCAGAGCCTAAATTCATTATTGTGTTATTGATTACAACATGTTTTGATTTTTATTTAGTAAAATTAATGCATCAACAAAAAAAGAAAACTGCTAAAAAAGTATTTCTTCTGTTATCAGTTCTTATAAATGTTGGGCTTCTTGTTTATTTTA
This sequence comes from Bacteroidia bacterium, assembly GCA_044377775.1. Classification (GTDB taxonomy): domain Bacteria; phylum Bacteroidota; class Bacteroidia; order 2-12-FULL-35-15; family 2-12-FULL-35-15; genus 2-12-FULL-35-15. The sequence goes on along the minus strand of JBILYL010000109.1, from coordinate 5,569 downwards.
AATATTCAAATTTTTTTATAGGTACAATCAATGAGTTGTTTGGTCCAACACTACCGCTGTTGGATTTAATATTACCGCTTGGAATATCATTTTATACTTTTGAAACAATCACCTATGTGGTTGATGTGTATCGGGGGGTATGTTCACCACAAAACAAGTTGAACAACTATTTATTGTATATATTTTTCTTTCCGAAAATGGTGGCAGGCCCTATTGTTCGCTATGTGGAGATGGAGACACAGCTCTTTAATAGCGTTTCGGATGAAAAACTTGATAATTTGTTAAATGGATTTTATAGATTTTGTTTAGGACTAGCCAAAAAAGTATTGATAGCAAATCAATTAGCACTATATGGTGTTGACAAAATATTTTACGCTGATCCAAATACGCTTAATGGTTTCACGGCATGGGTTGGCATCATCGGTTATACCATGCAAATTTATTTTGATTTCTCTGCATACTCAGACATGGCTATTGGGTTGTCGAAAATGGTTGGGTTCCGAATTCCTGAGAATTTTAATTCCCCATATTTGGCAGTTAGCGTAAGCGAATTTTGGAAAAGGTGGCACATTACTCTTGGCGAGTGGATGAAAAATTATTTATACATTCCACTCGGTGGAAATCGTGGAGATTCTTGGAAAGTATATTTTAATCTTTGGTTGGTATTTATTATCTCTGGGCTTTGGCACAACGGATCTTGGTCATTAATTATTTGGGGTGCTTTTCACGGTGCTATAATCGTTTTGGAACGCCTCTTTTCAAAAGTTAAAACATGGAAGCCCCCAGTTGGATTAGGAATAATTTTCACTTTTTTTCTTGTAGCTATCGGATTTGTTTTGTTTAGAAGTGATAATTTATCTAAAGCAATGGATTTTTACAATGCAATGCTTTTTGCTAATTCGAATGTAGACATGGAATTAAGAAACGAACTTTGGTTTCCACTTGGGCTTGCCATTGTTTTTTCATTTATTAACCATTTTAGTTTTGGAAAAAAATTGCAAGAATTTTATTATGGGAATTCCACCAATCTTTCAAGGCATATTTCCCTGACGTTATTCAGCCTTATACTTTTTGTATTAGCCATCAGTTATACCACAAGTGTTGGATTTTCCCCATTCATTTATTTCCGATTTTGATCGGACAGAGTAGCGTTTTGTAACTGACTTAACATTTCATTTGTTACAATAATTAATTTTGAACTTATCCACCCACCATCTCCATAAGGCACATAAACATAATACTTGCCAGGTTGGGTTATTTCTATTTCTTGACTATTCAATCCGTTAGACCAACTATATCCGGAGTGCGGTTTATTAACTTTTAAATAATATCGGCCGTTTTTTATTTTGGCTTTAACTATTGGTTGGTGAATAGTAAAAGGTAGTTGTGAATAATGAAACGCTCTGTATGAGCCCACTGTATCTGAAAATGAAAGTGAAATCACTTTTTCTTTGGTAATCTTAATTTCTTCAAATGTTAAATTGGGTGTTCCATTTGCAATTTTTCCATAGTTTATTAGTGTGTTTCCATTTGGTAGACGCTGCATATTGCCGGTTGCTTCGCTTATTATTGTTTGCTCGTTCTCGAATGACCAAACAAGGCGAGCGGTCATCTTTTTTTCATCTATTGCATATTCCAATGCGCGTGCGTTATGTTTTGACTCTTCTTTTCCATATCCATTGTCAAATAATGTCAGGTTACCATTTTTCATTATTCTTGCGTCATGTTGACCAAGAAAAGGAATAGAATCATTTTCAAAATGGAATTGGTTTTTTTTTCCGCCCATTCTCCAGACTAATTTACCCGTTGAAACATCTACTTTTATTACTTCATTAGAATACCTTGCCGACAGATAGATATTTCCATTGAGATCTTTTTCAACTGAATTGAAGTGTGTTACATCCAGCGATGTTGAGTCGTTTAAATATAGTTCATCTGCGTCTAGTATGTTAAAATAGGTCTCTGAATCCCATTTATACAAGAGTTTTTTATTTTTGTCTAATTCTTGAACAACTCCATATTTTAATTTCGCATGTTTGCTTCCGGGCATTTTCTTCTGCATAAATATGCGGTAGCTACTTAAATCTTCCGTTCTGCTTTTAGTTCCAATAAGCAAGTAGTTTCCATTGGGTAGAATAATAAAGTCGTGGTTATCTGTTTCTATCCCATTTATACACCCCACAGAGTCTACAATTTCGAAATTGGAATTCATTATCATGAATTTATTTCCACCAAAATAGGACATCATTCCATTCTGATGCATTTTAAAGTCGGATGCTTTTGGGGTAATTCGATAGTAAAGTGTATGTCCATTCCCGTCAAGAATCATTTGCTGCCCCATTCCTGGAGCTTCTCTTTTTCTCATTTTATATGTAAATATGAAATAATAGCCTTTGCTTTGAACACTATCATAGATGGTTACATCATATTTTAGTAGATCACTTTGACCAGAAAGACGGGAGAAACACAGGAGTGTTACCGATAGAAAAAGTATAATTTTTGATGTCAAAACTTATTTGTTTTTTTATAAAATTGGAATAAATAAACATATTCTGCGTCAATAAACTCTGTGTTGAACCTTGCTACATCTATTATGTTTCCTGAATCATCAACACAAACAATATTAAATCCACCATCATTAATACTATATTCTTTACCGTCTATTTTAATCGATGCACTGTTTTTGCCATCAGAAGATGCAGAAATTTTATGGTCGCCAATATAAGTTTCTAATTTTGCTCCTTTATTTTGCCCTAACGATTCAGTCATTATTTTTCCTTTGTAAAGATGGGCAACAAAACCTTGTTCATTTTTTAATTTGAAAATGTTGGAATGTATCTTTGTGAAATATTCTCCAGTTTGTGGAGATATTTTTTTGAATAAATTATATTTTGTAGACAAAAAAATGTGTTCCATTTTATGTTTTTCTAGGTAATCCCCAAGGTTTTTTAACGAAGGTTGAACCATTACAAAATTACTATCACTGCCAAAACTCTTTAACAGTCCTGGTGTAACGTAAAAAGTGTCAACCTCTGTCTTAAGAAGCTGGTCAAGATTACAGAATAGACGGATTTTTGTGAAGGGTGCTAAGGTATTTAAATTATTTCCAGTAGTGCAAGCAAGTGGGCCATCGTTTTCAAATAGGACACAGTCGCCCTTTCTTAATTTTAAAATAGAACGACTTAATTGTTGATTCAAAGCAAATTCACTTTTTTTAATTTGATTCGAAACAGAATCCGCAGAAAACTGGGGATACTGAAAATTCCAGATATAATAATCTATATGGTCATCTATTGCTGGATGATCATTCCATTTATAGGTTTGAATCTCGGTCGCTCCTTTTATTGTATGAATAAATATTCCTGGAATCGATAGCAGAAAAAAAAGAGTTAGGATAAGTTTTGACAATAGCAGATGTTTCGCCTTTTCAAAACTTATAATTAACATGATAAACAAAGGAATTAATGCATCGGTAAAAAGACGTGGCCCAAAACTCCAACCTCCCCACCAATTGGGTTGACGAGCTAGCATTAATGTGTGTATTACAAACCAGATAAGACTGATCATGTATAGAGGATGTTTCCGAGCTTCTTTGACGAATACCCCATAAAACGAAAGTAACAATGCCGGAGTAAATAGAAATAATCCCCTTGCAGGACTGAATAATACAGCTAATAAGTTCTCAAAAAGTGGAGTGGTAGATTTTTTATGCATCCAGAATAATGGGTGATAATATGCAGGAACAATAATGTTAAAATGTGTAATTGCATAGATTCCAAATGGAATGTATAGTATGAAAATTGTTAAGACATATTGCTTAAGTGCATGTTTATTGATTTTGAATAACCAAAGCCCTACAATAAAAAAAACGATGAGGGCAGAAGGTCTGCAGAGCCATGCAGAGTAAAGGTAAAACCCAAGTAGAATGCCATTAATATTTTTTGGATTAGAATAGTTTTTAGCTAATAAATTAAAAGCAAGTAACAGGAAAATAATTTCAAAATTGAAACTCCATAAGGCCATTCCTATTGTACTCGAAACAGTAGACCCTGCACAAATTAAAAAGGAAAAGAGCAGTGCATATATAAAGGAAACAAATTTAGATGCAAGAAGGAATAGGAGAATGAAAATTGTTACAACACAAAGGGAGGCGATGTTGGATTGCCACAAAGCATCATCTGATTTGTTCGTAAATTCGTAACCAAGTAAACGTGCAATACCGACAATGGGTAAACAAACCAGTGATGTACCTATGGGATAGAAATAATATACCTTTTTTTCTTTTTCCCAGTAGGAGTATTTCCAATTTCCATCTGCAAAATCGGATGGAGTCTGTTTTATAAAATAGCTATATAGATTCGTGGATCCATTTTCTAAGATCGACTGTGAGGTAAGTAACGTGAGTTGTGGGTCGGAGGTAGTATAATTTCGAAAACTATTTTTTGAATTCCAAAATAAAACAATAACACAGCATAGTATGATAAGAGTAGTATAGATTTTATTTTGCATTTATCCCCTAGAATTTTGCAGGTAGCCCTTTGCTCTTTCTCCAATCAATAATTGGCTGGTATGGCCCGAATTTGTGCTGGCTTTCAGGGAAACTATCAATATAGGGACCTTGACCATAATCCAGTGGTTTTGTTTCTTTATTGGGATAGCTTGTCAAATCATTATCATGAGGACGCACGTGAATCTGATCATCATTAATAAATGCTGCAACATCAAAAGACTCTTCAATGGTTAAAATAGGGTTGTTGTAAGAAGCTCTGTTGAATGGCATGTTGCAATAGATAAAGGTTGCAGCCTTTACTAATCTATGCATACTGCTTCCTGGTTTGTAGCTTTTTAAACCCCATAATGGAGGATATTCGTAACAATTGTTGTTAGTTTTCATTTTTCCTTCACCATTTTCACCATGGCACGATTGGCAATCTCTCATATAGACAAGTTTACCCTTTTCTACATCTGCGGCCCTTTCCGGAAATTCAATTTTTATTGGACTATCACCAACAACATGTTGATTAACCGGGACTCCCTGTCCTAGCCATTTAATATAACATATTATCGCTGTCATCTCTTTGCTGTCTAATGGAAGTGGTTTCCCATTGTGCGGTCGTTCAATACAATTATTAACACGTTCTGATAAGGATAGAGTTTTATTCTCTCTAGCCCTATATTGAGGATATCGGGCATGTGTACTTGAAAAATTAAAACCATATAACCTTGTTCCTGCATCTAGATGGCAATTGGTGCAATTCATTTTGTTGCCAAGGTTTTTGCTTACAATCCCTTCTGGTCCGATGTAGTATGCTGTATTTAAAATTAATTTTCTGCCATATATTACCGCTGCTCCAAATTCATCGTCTGGGATTGTAAGGGTATCTGGTGCAGTCCATTCAAGTTGGGGGGTATCTTTTTTTGGAATATTTTCTGAAATTAAATTGTTTTCTTTGGAGGTCAATTCTTCTTTTGTAATACTGGTATTACAAGCCGATTCGAGAATAATAAAAATAAAAAAAGCACCGAAATATTTCATATTATTCCAATAGATAAGTGCTCCAAATGTAAT
>JBILYL010000383.1:0-2612 GCA_044377775.1 Bacteroidia bacterium | reverse complement strand
GTGTCTGTTTTCAATTATTTGGGTCAATATACCACTGACGTTATAAATGTAATGATATTCTAAATAAGTTGATTAAGAATAGAATCAATAACTTATCAATAGAAAATTGTTGATAAAAAACAGGGTAAGAATGACCTAAAATCAGGCCATTTCAGGGAGGAATAACTGGAATCAAAGTAAAAATTGATTAAAATCATTATGGAATTAGAATAAAATGAATTAAAGCAAAACAAAAGGCAATATAAATAAGAAATGAACAATATAAAACTAAACCAAAACGGGTTCTTCTTTAGCTACTCTCTTGCCAAGCAATGTTTCTAATTCGGAACTATAAACAATTTCTTTTTGAAGCAATAAATTTGCAAGCGCATCCAATTTTTCTCTGTTCGTTTCCAAAATAATTTTTGTTGCCACATGTGCACGATCAACTAAGGCTCTTACTTCATCATCAATCAATTTCGCGGTTGCTTCGCTATAAGGTTTTTGCAACGAATTCTCGTACATACCCATTGAATCATAAAAACTGATATTACCGATCTTTTCACTTAGTCCGAGTTGACTGACCATCATATAGGCCTGCTTCGTAACCTTTTCAAGATCATCAAGCGCACCGGAGGAAACTTCATGGAATACGATTTCTTCTGATACCCTTCCCCCCAATGCAGCACATAGCCTGTCAAAGAACTGCGACTGCGTAACGATCTGCCTCTCTTCAGGCAAATACCAAGCTCCGCCAAGAGATTTCCCTCGTGGAATGATCGACACCTTCATCAATGGATCAACATTTTTCAGCATCCAACTTACAATAGCATGACCGGATTCATGGTAAGCAATAATCTTTTTTTCAGCAGCCGAAATAATTTTACTTTTCTTTTCTAATCCACCAACAATACGATCTATAGCATCGAAAAAATCCTGTGGCTCAATCGCCTGTTTTTTCTTTCTTGCAGCAATAAGGGCAGCTTCATTACATACATTAGCAATATCAGCTCCTGAAAACCCGGGTGTCTGTGAGGCCAGATAATCAGTATTAACATTCTTATCAAGCAATAAAGGTTTCAGATGAACATTAAAAATCGCAAAACGCTCTTGTTTGTTCGGTAGATCCAAATGAATATGACGATCAAAGCGTCCCGGTCTTAACAAAGCGGGATCTAAAATATCAGCACGATTGGTTGCCGCCATTACTATCACACCTGTATTGGCAGCAAAACCGTCCATTTCAGCCAATAGCTGATTGAGCGTACTGTCGCGTTCATCATTTGCCTGCATCGACAATACTTTTCCGCGTATCCTGCCAATTGTATCTATCTCATCTATAAAAATAATACTGGGCGCTTTTTCTTTTGCTCGGTTAAATAGATCGCGGACACGCGAAGCACCAACACCAACAAACATTTCGATAAACTCAGAACCTGACAAAGAAAAGAATGGAACGCCAGCCTCACCGGCAACAGCCTTTGCCATAAGGGTTTTTCCTGTTCCAGGTGAACCAAGAAGTAATACACCTTTGGGAATTTTCGCGCCCAGTTTTGTAAATATTTCGGGATGTTTTAAAAATTCAACAACTTCCATTACTTCTACCTTTGCTTCTTCATAACCTGCTACATCCTTAAATGTGATCGGACTTAATTTTCCTTTTTCATAAATTTCAGGACTTGATTTACCAAAATCGAAAATGGAACGCCCCATTCCTCCAGGTGAAGACGTTATTCTTTTCATAATAAAAAACCAGAATAACATTAGCAAAGCTATTGGAGCTAACCAGCTTAACAATAGCGACCACCAACTTTTTTCTGCATTGGTATATTGAACGATCAATTTATTTTTCTCATCCACTTTCACCTGTGCTTCCTCCAAATGTCTTTCAAAAACATCAACTGAACCAATTGGGAAAAAATAATGTGGACCTGGATTTATACTTCCAAATAATCCTTTTGAAACATCTTTATAGACGTCTTTTTTTAGCCGGTCTTTTTTTATATATACTTCCACAAACTCTTTGTTCACAACGTTGAGTTTTTCTATATCATCTGTCAGCAGTATTTCCTGTTTAAATTGCTGCCATGTAGTTTCTTTCACCCCGGATGATCTTGCGGTTAGAAACAAAACAAGAAATATCAAAAAAAACAAAACAATGTAGATCCTGTAAATAGAAAAAAAAGGAGGTTTAATTTCTGGAGGACTATTTTTATTATTTATTGTGGGATCTGAAGACATATTTTATAAATGTATTAAAAAGCATATGTGTTATGAATAAAACTACTTGTAGACATCATCTGACTTACTATTTGATCTTTTATTTTTTTTTGAATTCGGCTTCATAGGATATTTACTCATGATAGCTTTAACTGCTGGATGGATATTATCATCTACATTATCGGGCTCATAGACATCCCCTTTCGCAGTTCCAGACCACACCAGCTTATTCAGCTTTCGGTCAATAACATTCAGCGTGATAGAACTTTCGATGTATTCGTATTTTTGGGGAAAATAATCAGGAGGATAAAAATAATTGGGATAATCATGATAATAGTATTCAAAATCATAAGGAAAATAATAAATACTGCCAAAATAATACCGCGAGTAGTAATAAGGTCCGCTATAGGTCG
>JBILYL010000382.1:0-2613 GCA_044377775.1 Bacteroidia bacterium | reverse complement strand
CATTAATAAAAATGGACATCAAGGCTGTTCCTTCCATTTCGGATTTTATTTATTCTTCCAAATATGAACCGTCTACCTATTCAGATTACACTGCAGACGGAGCACTTAATGAACTGCAATCGAAATATAGCATTGAAAATTCGATCTCTGATAAAGATATAATTTCAATTGACTATGAATATTCTATGGGAGGAACATACGACTTTTTAAAAATTGATCTTAAAACTGAATATGGAACGTTGAGCATTCCCAAAGAAAAGATCAAACATATTGATGTGATGTATTCAGGTGATAGTGGAAGCGGAGACATGACATTTAAATTACTGGGGACAAAACACATCAGTTCTAACACAAACGGTGGCTGGCTTAAAACAGGCATCATGGTAAAGCAAGGACAAAAAATTAACATTTCGGCATCCGGAGAAGTCACTTTTGCTAGTTTATCAGGAAGTAAATACAAGCCCGATGGCTCAATTGCGGGTTCTGTTTCACCTGCTGTTCCAGAATATGAAGGCGATTACAATTCTGGGACTATTTATCCCTCATATGGAAATGTGGTCTATAAAATTGGTGATACATCAACACAAGTATTAAAAGCAGGTGCGAAACATTCTGGTGCGGCCATTTCTAGCGGGATGTTATTTATTTCGATCTATGAAACAGTTTATAATGCATCCAATACAGGGAGTTATACCGTTAAAATTTCTGTAAAATAATTTTATGAACGTCAGACTTTTTTTAAAAACTGTAAGTGCAATTTTATTATTCTGCTTCTTTACTTTTGATTCAACTGCTCAGGTATATTCAAATAAGGAATCGTCTACATTTTCTTTTACTCTTGGAATGACGAGTTCCAATCTTATTAAAGACAGCGTTAAATACAAGACTGCTATATTGTTTACCGGAGGCTTTATATACACTGTTGTATTGACAGAGAAAGTAAATGTGGGTTTAGAGCTTTTGTATACAGGGAAATCTTTTAAGGATGCGAACAAAATAATTAAGTACCGCTATTATTATATTGATGTTCCATTTTATTTGCAGTTCAAATTAAGTGAAAGTGTTCGGTTAAATTTAGGTGTTCAATATTCTTCATTTACTAATTCAAAAATAATTGTTATTGACCCGGATGGAAACGCTGGGGTAAATATTAAACCATACAATAATATCAAACCTTCTGATATTGGCGTTTTGGGAGGAATTGAAATTAATCTGAACAAAAATGTTTCAGCAGCAGTCCGCTATACCCTTTCTGCATCCACTTTTTTTGAAGAAAAAAATACCAATTTCGGAGTTTTTCAATTTTCATTGAATTATGCTGTCTACCGCACACATAAACAGTTTTTGAATCGCCATAAAGAGAAAGAATAAACATGTTTTTACTTCGCTTTGCTGTTATTTTGAATGCATTTATTTTTCTTTGCTCCTGCAGCAATTCAAAAGCAGATGAGAGTGTAAAGCAATTAGAGCAGTCAAGCCATGCTAATGAACTCGTTTTATCTACGAATAATATCTATTCCTGGCATTCCAATTATGACATTAAAGATGCCTTGTTCAACCGCATTCCTGTTCCGGAAGGATTTAAGCGCACGACAGAAAAAATAGGTTCGTTTGCCGATTGGCTCCGTTTTCTTCCATTGAAACCAGGCAATCCGGATGTTTGTTTATACAATGGAAAATTGAAAAACTATCAAGGTGGTCATTATGCCTTGGTTGATATCGATGTTGGTAAAACGGATATTCAACAGTGTGCAGATGCTGTAATGCGGATGCGTGCCGAGTATTTATATTCAATTAAAGAATATGAATTGCTGCATTTTAATTTTACGAGTGGACATTCAATCGGGTTCAAAAAGTGGGCAGAGGGATACCGGACAGTTATAAAAGGTAATAATGTAAGCTGGTCTAAAAATGCTTCCCCAGACGATTCATATAAAACATTTAAAGGCTATATGAATACTATTTTTAATTATGCAGGAACTTCTTCGTTGAGCAAAGAACTGAAGAAGGTATCCGATATTTCAGATATTAAAATCGGGGATGTATTTATTGTTGGGGGTTTCCCCGGACATGCTGTTCTTGTAATTGATGTTTGTGTAAATTCAGTTAGCGGAGAGAAATTGTTTCTGATTCAGCAAAGCTATATGCCTGCTCAGGATATCCATATTCTTAAGAATCTTAACAATGCTATTCAGAGTCCTTGGTATAGCGTTCGTTTTGCCAGTGATCTGGAAACTCCGGAATGGACATTCAGTAAAGATCAGCTGATGCGATTTTAGTTAATTTTACTCCATCGCCTCACAAAAAACATTGTGTATTGTAAGGCTTCCAATCACATCATTTATTTCATGCCGATCAGATTCAATTCTTAAAATCTTGTCGCAATCATCAATATCAATATTTAAAATTCATTGCTTTATTTCAGAATTTCTCGACTCCGCTCGAACTGACTGGCGACAAGCATTTTTCTTTCCTATATTAATCTCGTTCTCGACTCCGCTCGAACTGACAATCGACTCCGCTCGAACTGACTGGCGACGAGCATTTTTCTTTCCTATATTAATCTCGTTCTCGACTCCGCTCGAACTGACAATCGACTCCGCTCGAACTGAC
>JBILYL010000381.1:0-2632 GCA_044377775.1 Bacteroidia bacterium | reverse complement strand
TATTATCAAAAACTGATAATTCCTTTAGGGTGTTCACTTCTTTGGAGCGGTTTAGGAATCTTATCTTGGGAAGATAATTCCTATAGGGTGTTCACTTCTTTTTTACTGAACAAATATAGATAACAAATAATTAAAAATGATTATTTGAAATTCAATAAAAGGTTAACGATTAAAGATTTCATGTTAAGAAATAATGAACACTTAGACGAACAATAGAAAACAACTGATAATCTTTCAAATTAAATGAACTGCAAGAATTCTTTATACCAATATCCCGACTGTTTAATGATACGTTCTTGTGTTTTAAAATTAGTATGAACCAGACCAAAACGAGGATAAAACCCCTCTGCCCATTCAAAATTATCTAACAATGTCCACACAAAATACCCTTCAACTTTAACTCCTTCAATTTTTGCTTTTAGTACTTCTTTTATATGACTTTGTAAGTAGCTAGTTCGAAGCACATCGTTAATTTTTCCGTCAAATAATGGATCGTGAAATGCCGCTCCATTTTCGGTTACAATAATTTTATTAATTTGTGAATATGCACCATACTTTATTAATATTTGATACATTGAATCCGGATATACTTCCCAATTCATGAGAGTAGTTTGAACTTTTCTTTTTTCTGCATTGATAATTTTTGCTTTTAGAAGCGGAACAAAATAAGAATGAGACACTATTTCCCGGGTATAATTTTGAATACCAATAAAATCGAAATCAAACTTTAACAAATTCTCATCGTTTGGTAAAAAATATTTATAAATTCTATCTAACAATTTCAGATCATCAATAGGATAACCTAATCCCAGTGATGGTTCTATAAACATTCGATTAAGCAATGCATCCACTCTTCTTGTTGCTAATTGGTCCTTTTCAGAAGAGGTATTTGGTTCAAGATGAGAACAGGAAAAGGTAGTACCTACTTGAGCGGAGGGAAGAATATTTTTAACAATTCGACCGCCTTCAGATTGACAAAGAGTTGCGTGATGAACAGCGGGAATAAAATTCCGAAGTCCTTTTCTACCAGGTGCGTGAACACCTAAAAAATATCCTGCACCCGTAAAAACCATTGGTTCATTTAACACCATCCAATGCTTTACCCTATCACCGAAGTTTTTTGCACATATTTCTACATAATCAGAAAACCAATTCACAACGGCTCTGTTTGTCCAGCCACCCCTATTTTCTAACGCTTGAGGCAAATCCCAATGATACAGAGTTATCCATGGTTCTATACCTAACTCAAGTGATTCGTCAATCAGTCTATTATAAAAATCAAGTCCTTTTTGATTTATCTGACCCGTTCCCTCAGGAAGTATTCTGGACCAAGAAATTGAAAAGCGAAAATTTTTAATATTCAAAAAACGAATTAAGTTCAAATCATCCTTGTATTTATTGTAAAAATCGCAAGCTTGATTACCATTATGATTATTAAATATTCTTTTATTCTGATTAGAAAATGTATCCCAAATAGAAGAGCCTTTACCATCTTTATCATGTGCTCCCTCAATCTGATAAGCGGCAGTTGAAATGCCCCACTTAAAATCATTTCCAAATTGTTTTACATCTAACATAAATAATCTAGAAATTAATAGGGGAAAGATTAAGATTAATAGAATCTTCCCATTTAAAATCCGGAATAAATATTTTTTTATGATAATGATTGGAAACCAAAGTGTTTACAATCTGTTCGGTAATATCAGGATAATCAACTTGAATTATCTTACCATATTCCAACCAATCTTTAATGACCGAATGATGCTTTTTCTTCAAACTTTTAATTACAGGCACTCCCATAGCTTTTAATGCAGCAGCATTACATTGCTGTTCGTATTGCGTTTTCATGGGGATAACTAATAATTTCTTTTTTAGAAACAAAGCTTCAGCAGGAGTTTCAAAACCAGCACCGCACATAACTCCGGTAGAAGAAGCAAGACTTTTTACAAATGCTTCATTGTTTATAGGTTGAATGGTGACATTTCCATCATTAATAAACTTTTTATTGTGCTTGCTAAATACATCCCATTGTATTGTTTTAAATTTTTTTAAATTTTTCAACAATCTTGCGTCATCGTAAGCCGGCAAATAAACAGTATAGTGTCGTTTATTTGTTGGTTTTAAATCTCTAATTTCTTGCCGAATAACAGGAGTGAAAATATTTTTATCAAAATTTGAAAAATGAAATCCATATTGAGCAGTTGTTGGAGCATAATACTTAAGAACAGTTTTTCCAAGTGGATCTTTAATTTTGGGTTTAGGTGCATTTTTGGAAAGCACTGCACATTGATGACTTAAAGAAATACATTGCAGCCCCTTTTGTTTACAAGCCCAAGCTGTTACAGGTTCGAAATCGTTAATAATTAAATCATATTTCTCAATCGGAATTTTTTCAATATCTTTCAATAATTCACGCATATCCATTTTTAGATAGGTACTGACTATGTCTACACCTCCATTTTTTCCGAATACAAAACTTAATCCCTTTAAACGATATTTAATTGGGAAAGGCAAACTTACATCCGCTTGAATTCCACTCACAAGGATGTCGACCTGTCCTTTTTTTTGAAGAAGAGGAATTATATCTCTTGCGCGACTTAAATGCCCATTTCCAGTACCCTGTATAGCGTAT
>JBILYL010000380.1:0-2633 GCA_044377775.1 Bacteroidia bacterium | reverse complement strand
ACAAAATTTATTGCAAGTAAGCTTAATCCTAATAACGGACATAAGTTTTTACCATACATTGTATTAGTGGTGGATGAGTTTGCCGATCTGATCATGACGGCAGGAAAAGAAGTGGAAACACCAATTGCGCGTTTGGCACAACTTGCCCGCGCGATAGGTATTCACTTGATCATTGCCACACAACGTCCCTCCGTGAATATTATCACAGGAACAATCAAAGCGAATTTCCCGGCACGTATCGCCTTTAGGGTAACTTCAAAGATCGATTCTCGTACCATTTTAGATTCGGGTGGAGCGGATCAATTGATCGGAAGAGGTGATATGTTACTTTCTACCGGCAACGATCTTATTCGTTTGCAATGTGCTTTTGTGGATACTCCGGAAGTGGAAAAGATCTGTGAATTTATTGGAAGTCAGCGGAGTTACCCAACGGCCTTTTTATTGCCCGAATATGTGGATGAAAATGGGGAAGGTTCAGGAAAGATGGATGACCCTTCTGAAAGAGATTCCTTGTTCAATCAGGCTGCTGAAATTGTAGTGTCAACACAGCAAGGATCCGCATCTTTATTGCAGCGCAGGCTCAAGTTAGGATATAACCGTGCCGGCCGGATCGTTGATCAGTTGGAATCGGCCGGGATCATCGGACCGTTTGAAGGTTCTAAGGCACGAGAGGTACTAATTAAAGATATGTTATCTTTGGAACAGTTTTTGAATAAGTCGGAATAAGTGACTAGGTAACTATGTGACTAGGGGTGATAAATTGATGAGTGATTATTTATTAGAGCCGTCATTGCGAGTCCCGCATTTTCGCGGGATGTGGTAATCTCTCAATAAGAGTTCACTAGTCAATATTAGTAACTAAGTCGCTAAAAAGAAAAACAAACTAATTCATCCGTCATTTCGACCTTACCGATAGCTATTGGTAAGAAGTAAAAGGATAAACGGATTAAACGTAATAAAATTTTAAAATATGTTTACTAAAAAGATAGCAATTATTGCCTTCATGGCGATCGGGAGTTTAACAGTAAATGCACAGGATCAGGATCCGAAAGCAAAAAAAATATTGGATGAACTGAGTGCAAAAACAAAAGCATACACCACCATTAAAGCAGAATTTTCCTGGGTAGTGGAAAAAAAGGACAAGTCGAAAGAATCACAAAGCGGTAAAATTCAAACCAAAGGCGCCAAATACAAATTGGAGATTCCCGGACATGAAATTTATTGCGATGGTAAAACCGTTTGGGATTTTATCAAAGATGCCAACGAAGTACAAATAAAAGATATGGAAGTAGGAGGAGACGATGCTGTTAACCCATCCAACATCTTTACCATTTATGAAAAAGGCTTTAAATATAAATTTGAAAGCGAAGATGCAGCAAACCAAGTGATCAGCTTGTTTCCAACAAACCCCGACAAGAAAAAATTTCACACCATAAAATTGTACATCGATAAAACAAAAAAACAGATCAGCAGCGTAAAGATGTTTATGAAAGATGGTACTACGCAAACATATACCATTAAAACATTTGCGGGCAGCACCGTTATTCCTGATACCGATTTTGTATTTGATTCAAAATTGCACAAAGGAGTATCTATTGAAGATCTTAGATAATATCCCAGCTGATTTTAAAAAAACCTCATACAATGTATGAGGCTTTTTTTATGAACAGATCCTTGATAATATATGGTATTTTAAAAATTGAATATAGGAAATAGTTTTTTTGATTGTCATACGTTTTTAAGCATCAAAGAAAAACGTAGTATTTATTTTGAAATTCCTATATGGGACTTTTTTGTTTAAGCTTCAAAACAACGAACTTTTAAGTGTAATATTTCCGGGTAATTGTTTTCGATCTAAAATTTATTCAAATATATTCGGTATCAACGCTAGATCTGGATGGTTGCTTTAAAGCCAAGTCAAATTAAGATATATTTATTGGCGAATGTTTTGTAAATTAGAAGCGGTAACTCTATGTTGACAATGCAACCATCATTAAACAAAAAAAAGAAAATAAAATATAAAAAGTCATAATTATGATCAAAAACTAATACCATTGCTAAAACAATGATACGAGTTAAATGTTAGAATACAATTAAACTTAATAACGAATGACTGAAGAGATAGACAAACTTAAAAAGACAATTGAACCTCTGAGACATGAGATTATCAATCATAAAGTATACTCAGCAATTAAAGACATAGATGACTTGAAGGTGTTTATGCAATATCACGTTTATGCTGTTTGGGATTTTATGTCATTACTTAAAAGCCTCCAAAGCAATTTAACTTGTACAACAGTTCCTTGGTTTCCAAAAGGTTCGGCTGACACAAGGCATCTAATTAACGAAATTGTTGTTGGTGAAGAGTCAGACGTTGACCTAAATGGCACAAGGAAAAGCCATTTTGAATTATACCTAGACGCTATGCAACAATGCGGAGCAGATACTTCTAAAGTTGAAACTTTTATTGAAGTATTAAAAAAATCGGGCGACTTCAATTCTGCTTTTATCTCATCAGAAACTCCAACAGAAGCAAAAGACTTTGTTGACTATACGTTCAAAATTATTGGAAGTAATAAAGATTATTTACAAGCAGCAATATTTACTTTTGGACGTGAAGACCTAATCCCTGG
>JBILYL010000108.1:0-8063 GCA_044377775.1 Bacteroidia bacterium | reverse complement strand
TGTGTAGCAAATCCTGTTGCTTCTACTGTAAACAAAAACTTTCCTCCATTCGGAATATTGATTAGATAAACACCATTCGCTGCTTTAGAATTATACATGCCGAGAATCACATTTTCGTTCAGATCCTTCACAGTGATCCTGACATCTAAGGGCTGATTGTCGCGGTTCTTTACTACTGCTCCTTTAATTATAGAAATATCAATTGGTTTGCGTTCAACATTGATATGATATACGGCGGTCTTTCCGCTTTTACTTGCTCTAGCGGATGAAAAGTAGGCTTCACTTTCTGATTCATTGGTGATGTATAAGATATCATCATCCGGAGTATTGATAGGAAAATCGAGGTTTACAGGTTTGTTCCAGGTATTTGTTTCTTCATTCAATGTTGTTTTATAAATATCATAACCACCCATTGAATTATGACCTTTCGAACAAAAATAAAGAACCTTTCCATTCGGGTGAAGGAAAGGAAAATCTTCATCGTATTCAGAATTTACAGGATACCCCAGCGTCTGCGGCTTACTCCACTCCCCTGTAGGAAGTTTACGGATAATATAAATATCTTTTCCTCTTTCAGGATCATCACCATAGCTGGAAAAAAACACCTGATTATTATTTGTTGCGAGGTAAATGATCGATTTCTCTTTTTTCTTTTTGTCCAAAGCTGATTTAAAAACATCTTCATCAGGCTTCACCAAAAGCTTTCCGCCAATATCTGAAATATCGTAGGAACGAAAAAAATCAGCTCTGCTCATTTCCTTCTTTTCAATTACAACCAGATCGGTTAAGTTCCGAAGTAATTTTTTGCCGCTTTTACACATCTCGATCTGCCGATCCACCATCAACTTCTCTGCTTTTGCAGCGGATGCAACATTTTTATAAAGCAAGTATTGTTTTATGGCATCATCGAAACGATAGTTCAAATGATAGGCACGAGCCAGATAGAAAAATACTTCTTTTTCTACATCGGGTTTATTGGCGGCAAATTCTAAAAAGGCAACAGGTTTTTCCTTGTCATCGCTTGCATAAAGCATACAAACTCCTAAACGATAATTGTAAGTAGGGTCTTTTGGATAAATACTGGTGAGCTGGGAATATAATGGATACGCTTCTTCAAACTCGTCTTCATCAAATAATTTGGCAGCTTGTGTTTTCAACTCTTCTTCTGAACCAAAAGTAGTTTGAGCCGAAGCAAAGCGCGTGCTGAGTGCAAACGTTATTAGCAATAAGTAAATTAACCTTACATGCTTGTTCATATAGCGTATTCCGGTTATTACGGAAGAAAATGGCTTTAACTGATAATTAATAAAAAACTGATATACAATCTGTTGCAAAAAACATACCCCTTTCGTATAACACCCTACCATACAAATTTAAGTTTTTTTATTGATTGATGCTATACTTTAGGAAATTCCATAGAATTATACATTTTTCAATGGTTTTAAAATATTTACAGCCAAATTCCGTTTCTTGTGTCGCATACTTTATATTTGTATTATGAAAATATCCATGATCATTCCTTTTTGCCTCTTAATGATAACCATTTTGTCTTCTTGTAAAAAGGATGAACTGATCACCGACTCCAGTGCAAAGCTTCAATTTTCAACAGATTCGGTGTTGTTTGATACTGTTTTTCATTTTGCAGGCTCAACTACAAAAGTTTTCCGCATCTATAATACTCACGATCAGCCAATGAACATCTCAAAAGCCTATCTGGCTGGCGGAACAGGCTCAGCATTCAAACTAAATATTGATGGTGTTTCCACTACTGCAAGTGCACCTGTATTAACGGATATTGAAATTTTAGGCGGTGACAGCTTATATGTATTTGTTCAGGTTTTTGTAAATCCATCGGGAAGCCTTCCCGTTCTTGTAAAAGATTCTATCATCTTTGAAACGAATGGTAATATTCAGGATGTGAAGCTTCTTGCGATCGGACAAGATGTGTATTTACATAAACCTTTACCTGGAAAATTTTATTCAATTATTGGAAAAGGAGGAAAAATAACGATTTTACCGAATGATAAACCACATCTAATTTTTGGTTATGCAGTTGTAGATTCTCTAGGCAAATTAATTATTCAGGCAGGAACAAAAATATACATGCACAACAGTGCTGTTCTTTGGGTATATAAAGAAGGTACACTTGAGATCTTAGGAACTCACGGCAATGAAGTCACTTTTCAAGGCGATCGCCTAGAACCCGAATACAAAAATGTTCCCGGACAATGGGGGAAAATATGGCTTTCCCGATTGAGTAAAAACAATATTATTGATTGGGCAATCATTAAAAACGGACAAATTGGTATTCAGGCAGACACTGTTGCTTCGCTTACAAATCCTACACTCCGATTGTCTAATACCATCGTAAAAAACATGTCGGCTGCTGCTCTATACGGATTAGGTAGTCATATCAGAGCAGTGAATTGCGTTTTTGCAAACTGCGGACAATATGTTGCGGCTCTCACTATTGGCGGGAAATACCGCTTTGAACATTGTACGTTTGCAAATTTCTGGGACAGAGATGAAAGAACAACTCCGATCATTGCCTTGAGTAATTATTATGTTTCAGGTAGCTCATACATTGTCAGACCATTAGACAGCGCGTATTTTGGAAATTGTATCATCTACGGAGATATTGATGAAGAAATTGGAATCGATTCATTAAGCCTTGCCGGACCAGGATATTTCTCTTACAAGTTTGATCATTGCATTTTAAAAACACAGAGAAATACTGCAAATGTGCATTACAATACTGTTTATACAAACAATCCCGGATACAGAGATATAAGCATTAATGACTATCGTTTAACTACCACTTCATTTGCCGTTGACAAAGGTGATACCGGAATTTTTATTCCGTTTGACCTCAACAATGCAGCACGGCCAAATCCTACTACATCACTTCCCGATCTGGGTGCATATGAATTCTATTGATCTTTTTTCAGAATCAAAAAAACGAATCATAAAAAAATCCCGTTCTGCAAATGCCGGACGGGATTTTAATTTAAGAATATATTATTCTACAAAAATCTGACATTTGATTTCTTCGATAATTTATTTTTGAAGATCCCTTTGTACTGAAGGAAAATCTCAAATCCACCAACCGTTTTTGTTGCCTCAACTAATTTTGATGCATTGATATCGTAAGCAGCACCAAATGAAAATTCTTTATAATCGTATCGGAACGTAACGTAAACAGCATCTCTGAAACGGTAAAACACGCCAATGTAAAATGCTTTGTCTGTTTGATTATCCGTATAACGGGATGCTTCTTCCAGCACGTATTTTACATTTAATCCGCCATTCAGTAACAATGAAGATCCTTGCTGATATGCAATCAAACTGGGCATTAAGGTTGTGTTGCTGGTCTCGCTAAGTTTATATCCAATATTCCACTGAACACCAAACTTCGGGATCAATCGTTCTGATCCACCAATGATACTCACTCGGGGTGCAGTAAAATGATGGAAAGAAAAACCCAAAGCACTTCTGAACAAATGATTTGTTCTGAAATTCCAGACAATACCTGTTGACATATCAAGGTAGCCAATTCCTCCTCCGCCTTCCGCTGTTCCATAAGCAGGATTATATGTTCCCGCATTTGGATCATACTGACTATCCCACATCACACCGCCTAATGCGACAGATTTTATATTATAACCAATGGAATACCCAAGTGTAATGTTGTGTTTCTGACGTCCACCAATAAATTTAGTATACGACACAAGCGCATTGTATGATTGAGTTTTCAAATGAACAGGACCGTCATTATCGTTTGTAATATTTATACCTGCTGCAAAAAAATCGTCACTCAACATTCTTTTTTTGAAGATTGGACCGTCTGCCGCAATGTTAAATGTTTTGTACGGATTGGTAACTGTAAACCATTGCATGCGATAAAGTGAATACACACGGATATCCGAATTGATCGCTCCGGTATTACCCGGATTTGCGTTTAATGGAGCAGCATAAAATTGTGAAAAGTGAAGATCTTGTGCTAATCCGGAAACACAAATAGAGAAAATGGTTGCTGCTAAAAGAGTAATTTTTTTCATTTATAATATATTAAATTCTAAAAAGAAAAATATTTTTTATCGGTTCGTTATTATCTGGCAAGCATGATACTACCATTTTCTTTGGCGGTATCACCATTACAGAATGTAACTTCAAGAGTATATACAAAAACATTATCATTCATCCTTAGTCCGATTAATTTCCCATCCCAGGCCGTTTCAGGATCGGATGTTTCAAAAACTTTCTCACCTATTCTATCAAAAATCCGAAGATTGATATAATCGATACCGCGGCCATGAACCTGAATCACATCATTGATACCATCTCCATTCGGAGAAAAACCGGTCGGCATATAGTATGAAAAAATATTTTGCACCACTACCGTTACAGTATCCGAATCGGTACAACCTCCCGGACTCGTATATGTCACATAATAATCTGTTGTAACAGAAGGAGAAACAGTGATCTGAGCTCCGGAAGAACTTCCACCAGGTCCCCAAACATATGTACCATCGGATGGACTTGCATATAAGGTTGTTTCTTCGCAAGCACTAATCAGTAAATTACCAGTGATAGTAACTGGAATTGGAGCACCGACCGTAATGTATCCTGCTTGGGTTAATGTATCCGAACCATCGGCATTCGTTGCAATTAAAGTAACATCATAAGAACCATCAACAGCATAACAAATGTTGGTTGGATTCTGTGAAGTAGATGTTGCAGGAGTTGCACCCGGGAAAGACCAGGACCAAGAAGTTGGTGAATTCGTACTCAGATCTGTAAAGTTCACACAAGCAGGAGTTGTACAAAAGATAGTTTGATCAGCAGAAAAATTCGCCACAGGAGGAGCGCAGGTATTTACTGTAATCACAACACTATTCGAAGTTGCTGGCGAACCTGTTACACAAGGTGAAGATGAAGTCATTACAACAGTAACTACATCACCATTTGATAATGCAGAAGAAGTGAAAGTAGCAGCATTTGTCCCGGCATTTACCCCATTCACTTGCCATTGATAGCTTGGCGTTCCGCCATTCGTAGGAGTTGCAGTGAAGGTAACGGGATTACCTGCACAAATGGTTGTTGGGGCACCAACAATTGTTACCGATGCAGTAACACTTGTATTCACAACCATCGTAATTGTATTTGAGGTTGCCGGAGACCCTGTCGCGCAACTTAATGAGGAAGTCATAATAACAGTTACAACATCGCCATTAGCTAATGTTGTTGAAGCAAATGTTGCAGCAGTTGCTCCACCCACATTCGTTCCATTTATTTGCCATTGATATGTTGGTGTTGCTCCACCATTGGTTGGTGTTGCAGTGAATGTTGCGAGATCCCCCGAACAAATAGTCGTTCCAGGAATTACAGCAATTGAAACAGAAGCAGGTACAGCAGAAGATACAATGATTGTGATCGTATTGGATGTTGCAGGTGAGCCTGTTGCACATGTTAAACTGGAAGTCATGATAACGGTTATCACATCACCATTTACCAAGGATGAAGAAGTGAAGGAAGTACTGGTGGCACCTCCCACATTGACTCCATTTACTTGCCACTGATACGTGGGAGTAACTCCTCCGTTTGTAGGAGTTGCAGTAAACGTTACTGCATCACCGGCACAAATAGTTGCACCTGTTGAAGTGATGCTGACAGAAGCAGGTACTGCTGCAGAAACAATAATGGTTATGGTATTAGACGTTGCTGTCGTTGGAGATGCGCATGTGGCATTGGATGTCATGATCACGGTAACAAGGTCACCATTTACAAGACTCGAAGATGTAAAAGTAGACGAGGTTGCTCCGCCCACATTGATTCCATTTATTTGCCATTGATAGGTAGGAGTTATTCCGCCATTTGTTGGTGCGGCAGTAAACGTAACAGGATCCCCAGCACAAATAGTTGCTCCGGTTGAAGTAATCAGTACAGATGGAACAACCGTTGGATTAACGGTCATGGTTATTCCCGCAGACGTTGCTGTAACCGGTGAAGCACAAGATGCAGTAGATGTCATTATTACGGTTACCACATCACCGTTATTTAAAGTCGTACTTGTAAAAGTAGAAGACGTTGCTCCGCCAACAGTAGTTCCATTTATCTGCCATTGATAGCCTGGAGTAGTTCCACCATTTGTAGGTGTTGCAGTAAATGTAACGGATGTGCCCGCACAGATCGCTCCCGAAGGAACAGCAGCAATTGTTACAGATGGAACAACCACAGCGTTGATCGTTATGTTCACACCATTATCTGAACCAATTACGGCAGGAGTTGAACTGATTACCCTGATCCGGTAAGCTGTTCCTGTTGGAGTGGCACAAGGGATAGTACACGCTATCGTTCCTGTATTTGCAACACTTAGCAATGTCCCGATTGTTGTAGGAGTAGCAAAACTTCCGACTGCATTAGACAGTTGTGCTGTATAGGTATTTCCTGCAGTAAATGTACCGGTACTTGTAAATGGAACATTTACAGAGCTGCAGGCACAAAACGGGCTTCCGGTAATTGTTCCGGTAGTAATTGTATTTAAAGAAGAAACGGTAGATAAGGTAACATCATCAACAGCGAATGAAGGGTCTGTACCCACTCCATCGTCATTATTCACCCATCTGAAAGCTATTTTTACAAGTGGATTATTATCAGCAGAAACGGGAAGAGCAACTGTTCTTGAAGTCCATAAACCTTGACCACCACAACCAGTTAACGTCTTAGGCATATTATCTAAAAAAGTCCATACTGCTCCATCAAAATAATAAAACGTTGCATCATCAAAAGTCGTTTGACCTCCTTCTATATAATTAAAATTAACAGAGATGGTTGTTTTTCCTGTACAATTAATTGTTGGAGATTCAGACCTTCTATTGGTCTCTGGACAAAATAATAAACCGCATAAACCTCCTGCATCATAAGCCGCACCACCTGTTGGAAAAAAAACACTGGTAACATGTAACGTGTTATTTCCATTTGATGCCAGTCCACAACTTGTTGGAGCTCCTAAATTTGGAGTAATTCCTCCTCCTTCATTATCTGATACTGTAAAAAAATTAGGGTCAGCACCTTCTGCTCCGGTTGAAACATTATTAGTCCATCCAATTCCACCTGTTGTCCAATCTTCTGTCCAAAACACCTGTGCATTTAAATGAATTGAAAAAAAGGATAAGATTACAAGCAAAAAAGCAAGTGTTTTTATCGCTAGACCATAAGGAGATAGTCTGCAATGAGTAGTGTTTTCCATATACAATTTTGTTGAAAGAGAGATAAACTAATATAATTTAATACTAAGATAATAAATAAATTTATAGTTTTCAAATTCCTGTGACCAATGTCAAGAAAATCAAATTACACAAAACCAAAATCAACGAAAAATTTAATCTGTGGTTAAGGTAAGGTCGGTAATTAATTTGATAACAAATTCCAATTGCTGTTCGCGGGTGAGGTCTGAATTATCCAACACAATAGCGTCATTGGCTTGTGTAAGCGGATTTTCTTTCCGGTGTGAATCTTCGTGATCACGGTATATTAAATTGGCTTTCACATCACCGAAAGTGATGTGCTGACCTTTAGAAGAAAGTTCATCGAATCTGCGTTGTGTCCGGATATCCGTATCTGCTGTCATAAACAGCTTAAGTTCGGCATCGGGAAATACATTTGTTCCGATATCTCTTCCATCCATCACAATGCCTTTGTTTTTTCCAAGATCACGCTGTATCGCGATCATTTTAACGCGTACATCATGAATCGCGCTTACCTTACTCACATTTTCGGAAACGACCATCTGGCGGATCTCCTTTTCAACATTTTCACCATTCAAAAATGTTTCAGACGATTTTGTAGAAGGATTAAAATGAAAGGAAAGGTTTATTTCATCCAATAATTTAACAATGTCACTTTCCTGAAAACTATGATCTTTGATCACCCCTTTTCTAAGGGCAAAAAGTGTAACACAGCGGTACATTGCACCGGAATCGACATATGCATAACCTAATTTTGATGCTAACGCTTTTGCAATCGTGCTTTTTCCACACGATGAATATCCGTCAATTGCTATA
>JBILYL010000379.1:0-2651 GCA_044377775.1 Bacteroidia bacterium | reverse complement strand
ATAAGTCAGAAGGCAATTTATTATTTGATGCTGTTCCATCCGGTTTAGTTGCGTTGGATAGAATTATAGGTGGATTTCCTGTTGGTGAGTTAACTGTTATCGGTGCTCGTCCTGCAATGGGTAAAACGGCTTTTCTTCTAACCGTGTTGGCAAATTCAATTGTATCTAAAAATGATCCGATTGCCTTCTTTTCATTAGAAAATTCATCGCAATCGATTATGCTGCGATTGATGAGCATCTTTTCCCATCAATCGACTTATAAAATAGTAACATCGATGAAGAATGATCTTGAAAAAAAATTATTTATGGACACAACTAAAACGATAGAGGATGCAAATCTAGAGATCGTAGATGATTGTTTTACAATGGATGACATTGTTTCACGAACTCATTTTTTAGTGGAAGAGAAGGGTGTAAAACTCATTATTATTGATTACTTGCAATTGATTCAAACAAAAAGCAAAATGAACCGCGAGCAGGAAATCGCAAAGATTTGCCGCGAATTGAAAGCGATAGCAAGAAAATACAATGTAGCTATTTTTGTTAGTTCACAACTCAGTCGAAGTGTTGAGATGCGCGGTGGCGACAGGAGACCACAGCTCTCTGATTTGAGAGAATCTGGTGCAATAGAACAAGATGCTGATAAAGTTATATTTCTTCATCGTCCTGAATATTACAATGTGACGGAAGATGAACTAGGTGAAAGTACAATTGGGATAGCAGAATTTATCGTGGCCAAAAATAGAGGTGGAGCTGTGGATTCAGCCAAAGTTAGGTTTGTAGGACAATGTGGCAATTTTCAAGATTTTGATAGTACAAGCAACTTTCATAATTATGATACATTAGAATCCTTTAAAAATATTCGGTCGACTGAATTTTTACCAGACTTTCCAAATAAAAGTACTGATATCTCGGGGATAGATGACACAAATCCCTTTTAAAATAGTTTAATTAATTAACCGGAGGGAATCGTTATAAAAAGATTATGAGCGAACTTAACGCTAAATGGTTGTGTTCCGCAACCGATGTCACAATGTGGCTTTAAGGATTCGCCGTAGTTAAAATTTTCGAAAATAAAAATTTTACCTACGGGCTGTATTATTAGATAATCCATAACGATTCCTCTCCTTTTTTATATGAAAGAACGTACATTTAGTAAGTATATCATTGATGCTTTTCAATTCAAAGAATTGAAGGGTGCCTATGCTTTGTCTGAATTGTTGAAGATTAACTTTTCCCCTTTCATTCAAGAAATAGAAAAGGCAAGCTATACCGAATTTACCATTCCAAAATCAACAGGTGGTAAAAGGACCATCGAAGCGCCCAATGAAAATATTCTTTTTATTCAGAAAAGATTAAATCATTATTTACAAGCCGTCTATTACTCCATGAAGCCGGATGCCGTTTATGGTTTTGTACCGAGTGTTTACGATGGTTTTACACCTAAAACAATTATCACCAATGCTGAAAATCATTTAAATAAAAAGTATTTACTAAACATCGACTTAAAAGACTTTTTCCATTCTATATCAGCAAATGCTGTTCGGAAACTATTTTTAGCAGCACACTTTAATTTTTCGGAAGATTTATCCACCTGTATTGCATTAATCTGTTGCTGGAAAAAACGTTTGCCAATGGGTGCAGCCACATCTCCGGTACTCTCGAATTTATATTGCCTTCCATTAGACCAGCAGCTGATCGACTTGGCTGAAAAATATAGGATTACCTATACCCGTTATGCGGATGATCTTACGTTTTCTTCTGATGTGCTGTTTACAGAGGAACTTATTTCAGAGATCAGAAAGTGTATTCACGATGCAGCTTTTACGATTAATGAACGAAAGTTTCGAATGCAAAGCAGTTTCAAAAAACAATCGGTAACGGGAATAAAGGTAAATGTAAAAACGAATGTAGATAGACGTTATATCCGAAATATTCGGGCTGCCTTGCATGATATAAAACAGAACGGAATAGAAAAAGCATCTTTGAAGTATTATAAGCTCAACGCGATAGACGAACGGATGGTGAAAACGCTCTTGTTAAGTATTCGTGGGAAAGTAAATTTTATTGGACAGGTGCGAGGAGCGGATGATGTGATTTATCAAAAATTACAGAGCGATTTGTCAGCTTTCCTCCCCATCTCCAAGAACAAGAATAAGTTGAAAAAAAATAATAAGTAGATTCGTTTCAGAACAGTAATCATGGGGTATAAATTGTCTGCAGTGTGTGAAAAATGCAGTTTTGAAAAACATAATTTATCATTTGGTGCCAACCGATTCAATTATGAATCTGTTTGTCACGTTCCCTGCCTCGAAGCAACTTCCGGTGAATTAATCGTTGCCAATTATTTGGATGTAGAAAATGTTAATGCAAATATGAAATTCTATACGCATTCTGATATGTATCAGACAAAGCTGCATGAACTAAAAGATGATTATTTGGAATGGGGTAGATTACATTTAAAAATACATGAAAACAAATGTCCTGCTTGTCATGAGTTTACAATGCAGTTTGTTGTCAAGGGGCATTTTGATTAAGTGTTTCAGCGCATTTTAAATAAAATTTGTAAAAAAACTGTTTTAATAAAGTTAAATGACCAATACCACTGCAAATAAACATTCTTCTGATTTCGAAAAAGCTGAAATCATTGG
>JBILYL010000378.1:0-2653 GCA_044377775.1 Bacteroidia bacterium | reverse complement strand
TATAATATGCTCCGTTCTGAGCCTTTAAATTAGCCCTTTTGATGATACCGTTTCCGGCAAAATCAATCTGCATTTCATCCGATGAAAAATAGCTGCACCATTCAGTAAAGTTAGTTCCGGAAGCATCCGATTTTATCTGAATATTGTTCACGCTAACAATCTCATCATT
Source organism: Bacteroidia bacterium (assembly GCA_044377775.1). Lineage (GTDB taxonomy): Bacteria > Bacteroidota > Bacteroidia > 2-12-FULL-35-15 > 2-12-FULL-35-15 > 2-12-FULL-35-15. The sequence continues at coordinate 2,484 of JBILYL010000378.1, read as the reverse complement.
TATACCAATGCCTGCAACATCAGCAACAGCTCCGGGAAATACGCCAACAACTTTACAAACACCACCCACATCCGCTACCTTAAGTCCAAGTGCATGTTCGTTAAACTTTAATGTTTGTTTCAAAACGATGTCGCAACCGATCAGATCCAATGCATCTTTTAACAATGGCTCATAATTTTGAGTTCCATTGATATAATTATTAAAAATATTATCGAAAGATGCATCAGAAAAATGCTCAACCACACCTTTATAATCTTGATCAGAATAACCTTTTCCCTTCAAGGCGAATTCATCATATAAAAAACGCATCACATCATCCAATGAATTGCGGTTAGCAGAATTTTTCCGGATAAACATATCGGTCACAAAGGCCAATAAATTTCCTTCGTCATAAATATTTGTTTTGCGGTTTGGAATGCCGGGTACATATCCATCTAACCAGGTATCAAAAGAGGAATCGGCCACCGACAAATTAAAACGACCAAAATTATCAACATGTTTTTGCAGTCGTTCAGATAATGTTTTAAAATATTCCTGATCATTAAAAACACCTGATCTAAAAAGTAAATAATCTCCATAATAGGTTGTAACACCTTCACAGACATATCCTAATTTCGAATAATTTTCTTTCGAATAATCATAAGGCATCATTTCAACAGGACGTATTGTTTTGATATTCCATGCATGAAACAATTCGTGGCAGCAAACACCCAATAGATTTTCGTAAAGATCACCTTTCATCAGGTTGTAACCGGGTCCCAAAGCCAAAACAGTAGACGTTGTATGTTCAACACCATGATACATTTTTGTTGGAAGGATTTGAAACAAAAAATGATACGAATGAAAAGGAGCCGCCTTCATCATTTCCATCTGATGAGAGCAGAACTTCATAAAATCTGTTGTCAGTTTTCCCCAATCGGGTTTGCATTCACCCTGAAACCAAAGATTAAAATCAACACCTCCACAACTGAACATATTATGCTGTAAAGTGGCAGACGCAATAAAAGGAGAATCCGCTAATTCATGAAAACTCTCACACCGGATAAGATTCTTTTCATGAACGGCCCCGCATGCAATTTTATAATCTGCAGGAAGGATCAATTGCATTTCACAAGCATCATTGATCCGCTCAGGGATATAGACACAGCAATTTACGGGATTCATGTATAATTGAGATCCGTCTAAAAATGTAGATCCGGCATTCAGATCCACCGCATAATAATTGTATAAAATGTGAAGTTCGGATACCCCTTTCGTTTGTACTTTCCAGCAATCTTTTGAGATCTTTTGAAATGCCAACACATTTCCGTTCTCATCAAAAGCTGCCCATTTCTGAATATTTTTGGCAAAATTCCCTAACTCATATCTTCCGGGACGCCAGGCCGGCAAATGAATTAGTGTTTCATTTTCACTTACTGTACTAATAAATTCAATATCAACAAAGTGATGATGAGGCTGTATATATGATACAATGTATTTCATAGTAAGAATACGTTTGTCAAGTTACCTATCCGTATGGTTAAATTTGACCATTAATTTTTCACGAATTTACTAATTAGAAGCGATAAATTACATGGATTCATAAATTCGCATTTATTCGTTATTTTTAACAAATAAAATTGTTACTTTCGTAGCTATTAAACAAATTGATCATTCAATATTTATAATCTATAATTTCAAAGCAAATGAGTTACGATTTAATAGTAGTAGGAAGCGGTCCGGGTGGTTATGTAGCTGCGATCAGAGCATCACAACTGGGATTAAAAACAGCCATAGTAGAACGCGAAAGCCTTGGTGGCATTTGCCTTAACTGGGGATGTATCCCAACAAAGGCTTTATTAAAAAGCGCCCAGGTATTTGAATATTTAAATCATGCAGCTGATTATGGTATCACCGTAAAAGGCGGAGAAGCTGATTTTGGTGCGGTTGTGAAAAGAAGTCGTGATGTTGCAGAAGGAATGAGCAAAGGAGTTCAGTTTCTTTTGAAAAAGAACAAGATCGATGTGATCAACGGAACTGGAAAAATTAAGGCTGGTAAGAAAGTTGATGTGACAGCCGATGGAAAAACAACTACTTACGAAGCGAAACATATTATTATTGCTACAGGTGCCCGTTCACGTGCATTACCAAACCTTCCGCAAGATGGTAAAAAGATCATCGGATACAGAGAAGCGTTAACCTTACCGAAAATGCCAAAAACAATGGTTGTTGTTGGTTCAGGAGCTATTGGAAGCGAGTTTGCATATTTCTATGCAACAATGGGAACAAAAGTAACATTGGTAGAATTTATGCCCAGTATTGTTCCGGTTGAAGATGCTGAAGTATCCAAACAATTGGAACGTTCTTTCAAAAAGATCGGCATTGATGTTATGACAGAATCAAGTGTTGAGAGTGTTGATACAAAAGGTAACGATTGTAAAGTAACGATCAAAACCAAGAATGGAGAAAAGATCGTTGAAGCAGAAATTGTTTTATCGGCAGTTG
>JBILYL010000107.1:0-8109 GCA_044377775.1 Bacteroidia bacterium | reverse complement strand
TTCCGATAACGATAAAAATATCGGCATGCTCAGCCATCAGATTTGCGGTGTCCATCAGTGGAACCATTTCGCCAAACCATACAATATGAGGGCGTAATTGAGAACCTTTACTGCATTCATCTCCTACTTTAATTTCACTTCCTTTGATCTGATAAATTAAAGAAGGGTCAAGCGTGCTGCGGCTTTTTGTGATCTCGCCATGTAAATGAAGCACTTTTTTGGAACCTGCTCGTTCATGAAGATCATCAATGTTTTGTGTGATGATCTGAACATCGTATTTTTTCTCCAGATCAACCAAGGCATAGTGCGCATTGTTGGGCTGTGCTTCTAAAACTTGCTTTCTTCGCTTATTGTAAAAATCCAATACCAAACCTTGGTTTTTTTTCCAAGCCATTGGTGTAGCAACTTCATTAATGTCGAATTCTTCCCACAATCCACCACTGTCGCGGAAGGTCTTTATCCCGCTCTCAGCACTGATTCCCGCACCTGTAAATACAACTAATTTTGGTTTCATTTCTCGCTAAAGTAAATATTATTCTTGAAAACACAATTTAATAGCTTCAATTTCAAGTAAACGACTTGTATTTATTGAGAAATTGTTATATTCGCAATTCAAAAAAATACCCGAAAATGGCAAAATTAAGAAAGCAGGATGCATTGGATTATCACTCTCAGGGAAGACCCGGTAAAATTGAGGTTATTCCTACGAAACCGCATAGTTCGCAACGCGATCTTTCATTGGCTTATTCTCCCGGTGTTGCCGAACCGTGTTTAGAGATCGAAAAAAATCCGGAAGATGCTTACAAATACACCGCAAAAGGAAACTTAGTGGCTGTGATCTCCAATGGAACAGCCGTTTTAGGCTTGGGGAATATTGGTGCTTTAGCTTCAAAACCTGTGATGGAAGGTAAAGGCTTGCTTTTTAAGATCTTTGCTGACATTGATGTTTTTGATATTGAAGTGGATGCAACAGATATCGATCTGTTTGTAAATACGGTTAAAGCAATTGCTCCAACGTTCGGAGGTATAAATTTAGAAGATATCAAAGCTCCAGAATGTTTTGAAATTGAACGCAGACTGAAAGAGGAGTTGAACATCCCATTGATGCATGATGATCAGCATGGAACAGCAATTATTTCCGCTGCAGCATTATTGAACGCATGTGAAGTAGCCAAGAAAAAAATTGAAAAGGTGAAGATCGTTGTGAATGGTGCCGGTGCTTCCGCCATCTCTTGCGCAAAACTTTATATCGCTGTTGGAGCAAAAAAAGAAAACATAACAATGCTCGACAGTAAGGGAGTAATCTCCGTTGATCGTGTCGACCTGGACGGGCAGAAATCTTTTTTTGCCACAACCAATAAAAAAGCCAAAACATTGGAAGACGCCATGAAAGATGCGGATGTTTTTGTTGGCTTGTCTAAAGGCAATGTGGTTACTCAAAAAATGGTTCAGTCCATGGCAAAACGTCCGATCGTTTTTGCGCTGGCAAATCCTGATCCCGAAATTCCGTATGCTTTAGCTATGGCTGCGCGTCCCGATATCATTATGGCTACAGGTCGATCGGATCATCCTAATCAGGTGAACAACGTACTTGGATTCCCTTTCATTTTCAGAGGGGCACTCGATGTGCGCGCTACTCAGATCAATGAAGCAATGAAACTGGCAGCGGTATACGCAATTGCTAATCTTGCAAAAGAAACCGTTCCCGAAACGGTAAACCTGGCCTACGATTCAAAGAATATTACATTCGGTCCCGAATACATTATCCCGAAACCGATCGATCCCCGATTGATCTATACTGTTGCTCCTGCCGTTGCTAAAGCGGCAATGGAATCAGGTGTTGCTCAGCATAAAATTACCAACTGGGATGCTTATGTTCAGGAACTGATCAACCGCTTAGGTTTGGATAATAAATTGATCCGTAATATTACCAATAAAGCAAAACAAAATCCAAAGCGTGTTGTGTTTGCGGAAGCGGATCATTACAAAATATTGAAAGCAGCTCAACAGGTAAACGATGAAGGTATCGCTAAACCGATCCTTTTGGGTGATGTTGAAAAGATCAAAAAATTGATCGCTGATAATAATCTTGATTTGGGAGACACTCCTATCATCGATCCAAGAAGTAAAAGTGAAGACGACCGCAGAAATGCATTCGGTGATATTTTCTTCAAGAAGCGTCAACGCAGAGGTTTTACATTGTACGAGGCACGTAAGGTAATGAAGGAGCGGAATCATTTTGGTGCAATGATGGTGGAAACCGGTGCAGCAGATGCGATGATTTCCGGACTTACCAGAAAATACGCAGATCCAATCCGTCCGGCTCTGCAAATTATCGGGGTGCAGGAAGGCGTGAAGCGTGTGGCTGGTATGTACATTATGAATACCAAACAAGGTCCTTACTTTTTTGCGGATACAACCATGAATGTGGATCCTACTGTTCAGGATCTGGTTGATATTACCGTGCTGACCGCTAATAGTGTGAAGCAGTTCAATATCACTCCGCGTATCGCTTTGTTGTCATACTCTAACTTTGGTTCTGCCGAAGGCGAAGTGCCAAACAAGATGCGTGAAGCAACAGAGATCCTCCACAAAAATTATCCGGGGATGATCGTTGATGGCGAGATGCAGGCGAATTTTGCCTTGAACGATGAATTGATGAAAGAACAATTTCCATTTTCGAATTTAGTGGATAAAAAAGTAAACACACTTATTTTTCCAAACCTTGCTTCCGGAAATATTGCCTATAAGCTGATTCAGGAAATGGGTGGTGCTGAAGCAATTGGACCGGTATTGATCGGAATGAAAAAACCGGTGCACATTTTACAGTTGGGAAGCTCTGTTCGCGAAATCGTGAATATGGTGACGATCGCTGTAGTGGACGCCCAAGCAAGGAAATAAGGCAACTGTTTTGAAATAATACGTCATTAAAATTGAATAGATGATCTATCATATTGAAGGGAAATTAGTAGAGAAAACACCAACCTACGCGGTAATTGATGCCGGTGGTGTTGGCTATGTAATGCAGATTTCGTTAAATACTTTTTCAAAGATCGGTGATTCCGAAAAATGCAAACTTTTTACCGAACAGCTTTATGTGCGTGATGATATGCCCCGTTTTTTTGGTTTTGCTGATATCGCTGAACGGAATTTATTTCGATTATTGGTTTCTGTTTCCGGTGTTGGCGGCACAAGTGCATTATTGATGTTATCTTCCTTAAGTGCAGCGGAGATCCAGACGGCAATTGCGACAGCGAATGTGGCAGTTATTAAAAGCGTAAAGGGAATTGGTGAAAAAACAGCGCAACGGGTGATCGTTGATCTGAAAGATAAAATGGGAAAAAGTGATTTTTCTTCTGAAATATTTGCCGGACTTAACAATACTTTGAAGGAAGAAGCGTTATCTGCTCTTGTGATGCTTGGGTTCAATAAGTTGGCTGCAGACAAAACGCTTGATAAAATTATCAGAACAGAGGGTACAGGACAAACGGTGGAACAGCTGATAAAATCAGCACTTAAGAATCTTTAATTTTTATTTTACATTTTGACTAAGTCGTTCGCAAAATATATTCTTGTTACCGGTGCTTCACTTGGAATGCTTTCGCTTATCGTTAGTTCCGATGCGAAAGTCAGTTCATATAATCACGCAAATGCTGCTGACGAAAATCAACCTGTTTTTGCAATCGATACACCTATCGATGAGGAAACTCCGATTATTCTCCCATACAATTTTCAAGACCAATCCAATAACGATCCGCTGAATTACCCGAATGCTGGTGGATTGATGCTCAATAATCCTTCGAATATTAACACCTCAGTTGATTATGACCCTATAACCGGTCAATACAATGTCAATCAAACAATGGGTGGCATCAATTACCGACCGCCCACTTACCTTGAAAGCGAGGAATATCAAAAACTGATGTTCGATAAGCAGGTGAAAGATTATTGGAATGCCCGTTCACATGCTGAAAGTCAGAATGCGCAAGCCAATACGGCAATCCCGAAATTACACGTTGGTGGCGAAATTTTTGACCGCATCTTCGGGGGAAATACAGTTGATATCCGCCCGAATGGTTCGGCTGAATTGATATTCGCCTACAATGGTACAAAAACCGAAAATCCAGCTATTCCTGTTAGAAACCGTAAAACAAATACCTTTGATTTTGATGAAAAAATTCAATTGAATGTTGTTGGTAAGATCGGTGACAAATTAAAATTAACAACCAGTTACAATACTGAAGCAACTTTTGATTATGAAAATCAAATGAAGTTGGAATATACCGGTTATGAAGATGAGATCATTAAAAAGATCGAAGCAGGAAATGTGAGTTTGCCACTGAACGGATCTTTGATCACTGGAAGTCAAACGCTATTTGGTATTAAAACTCAATTGCAATTCGGGCGGTTGACCATTACAAGTGTTTTATCTCAACAAAAAGGTAAAAAATCAGAAGTGGAAGTTACCGGTGGTGCACAGGTTACTAAGTTTGATATTCCGGGTGATCAGTACGAAGCAAATAAACACTTTTTCTTAGCGCACTATTTCCGCGATAATTTTAATTCCGCATTAGCGGGATTACCTTTTGTAAATTCTCAGGTAAGCATTACCAGAATGGAAGCCTGGATCTCTAATACCAACGGTGCAACAAATGATGTCCGCAGTGTGGTTGCATTTGCTGAATTGGCGGAAGATTCTGCACATGTTCCTACCAACCAGTTCGTATATGTCGGTGATAATCCTCTCGATAAATTGCCTTACAATGCGCAGAATGATCTGTATTATAAAATGACCGATCCAACCGCTGTGCCTTCAAACATTGGAGTGAGGGTTATCAATACAACCGTTGCGAAAATCTATTCCATCACCGGTGATGTTGTGAAGCCGCAAACAAATTATGAATTGGTTGCCAGTGCAAGAAAACTTCAGCCTTCCGAATATACATTAAATGCCCGTCTTGGTTTTATCTCCTTAAATCAACAATTAAATCCGGATCAGATCCTTTCTGTTGCCTACGAATATACGTTTAATGGTATTGTTTACCGTGTCGGTGAGTTTTCAACGGATGGTATTAGTGCTCCGGACGCCTTGATCACAAAGATGTTGAAGAGTTCCGCAACAAACACAAAACATCCGATGTGGGATTTGATGATGAAGAATATTTATTCTATCGGTGCTTATCAGGTAAATTCTCAGGATTTTAAATTGGAAGTTTTTTATACCAATGCTCAAAGTGGAACCGACATTAATTATCTTCCTGTTTCTGCTGCCGAAGTGTTGATCGCTGCAAAACCTTTAAATCAGGTCTTATTTGTCGACAGATTAAATCAGCAGAACGATGCAACTCCCGATGGCGCATTCGATTTTATTGACGGGGTAACCATAAATGCGACCAATGGACGAGTTATTTTTCCAGTAGTAGAACCTTTCGGAGATCATTTGCGGAGCAGATTTACTCCTTCTTCCACGGAAGCAAATTCCTACGTTTTCGATCCTTTGTACGACTCCACGATCACAAGTGCACGAAATGTTTTTGCGAATTTAAATCGTTTCAAATTAAAAGGTTCCTACCAATCAACCGGTGGCTCCGAAATTTCTTTAGGTGCACCCAATGTTCCGCAAGGCTCTGTAACAGTTACTGCAGGCGGAATCCTGTTGCAGGAGAATGTTCAGTATACTGTTGATTATACATTGGGCCGCGTGAAGATCATTGATGAAGGAATTTTAAATTCCGGAATGCCAATCAAAATTTCCTTGGAAAGTAACGCACTCTTTGCCATTCAGCAAAAAACATTGTTTGGTACTCACCTCGATTACCGTATCAATAAAGATTTCAGCATCGGTGGTACCGTTTTGAATTTAACGGAACGACCACTTACTAAAAAGGTAAACATCGGTGATGAACCTATCTCAAATACCATCTGGGGATTGGATGCGAATTACCGCACTGAAGCGCCTTTCCTTACGCGTTGGATCGATAAGATCCCCTTTATTGAAACCAAGGAGATGAGTACGATCACTGCTGCCGGGGAGTTTGCATATCTGGTTCCCGGGCATAGTAAAGCAATCGGTAAAAGCGGGAATTCATACATCGATGACTTTGAAGGCAGTCAGTCGGAAATAGATCTGCACGCTCAAAGCGCCTGGAGTTTGGCAAGTACGCCACAAGGACAAACAGCTTCCGGGATGTTTCCCGAAGGAGCACTTTCTGATTCATTACCAAACGGATTTAACAGGGCAAAGTTGAATTGGTATCACATCGATCCATTGTTTTTGCGTAATCAATCGGGAACAACTCCCGGTTATTACAGCACAACGGATATGTCGAACAATTTTGCACGTGAAATCCCTGAAACGGAAGTTTTCCCGAACAAGCCTTCATCATCAGGAACTCCTGTGATCACCACAACACTCGATCTGGCATATTATCCGAGTGAACGCGGTCCATACAATTACGATGTAACTCCTACTTCTTTGTCTGCCGGATTAGATGCAAATGGAAATTTGAATAATCCGACATCCCGCTGGGGTGGTATCATGCGCTCTATCAATACAAACGATTTTGAAGCGGCAAACATTGAGTTTATTCAGTTTTGGGTGATGGATCCGTTCAACAGCGATCTGCCGATTGCTGATCAGATTACTTCCGGAGAATTGTATTTCGATCTTGGAAATATTTCTGAAGATGTCTTGAGAGATGGATACAAAAGTGCTGAAAACGTTTTGCCTGCTCCAAGTACAGCGGCTCAGAATAATGGAAATAATTTACCTACCGATACCACCGCATTCGGTATTGTCCCTTTAATTCAACCGCTTGTAAATGCTTTTAACAGCGATGAAGCCGATAGAGCATTTCAGGATATTGGTCTGGATGGTATGAGTAATGTGCAGGAGCAAACCTTCTTTAATGATTATTTGACGCAGGTTGCTCTTACTTCACCTGCCGGTTATGGCGCCATTGCTGCCGATCCGTCCGGTGATGATTACCGCTATTTCAGAGATGGTATTTACGATGCGGCATCAAGTAAAACACTTGAACGTTACAAAAAATTTAACGGATTAGAAGGGAACTCTGCTATTACTACCGGTTCATTTCCTACCGCTGCTACTACTTTACCAAACGTTGAAGATATTAACCGCGATAACAACTTAAGTACCGTTGAGAGTTATTATCAATACAAAGTTGGTTTAACTCCGGGTGCTTTTGCTGGTGGCGTGGGAACAAATTACATTACCAATGTATATACTACAACCGGACAAAATATTAAAGACGGAACCACTAAACCCATTACCTGGTACCAATTTAAAATTCCTATTAAAGATCCGAACGCTCTGCGTGTTGGTGCAATCGAAAATTTTCAATCGATTCGTTTTATGCGGATGTTCATTAAAGGATGTGATAAACCGATTGTATTGCGCTTCGCGCGACTGGAATTGGTTCGTAACGATTGGAGAAAATACGCTTATGATTTGTTGTTGCCGGGTTTATACCAACCGAACGACGATGCCAACACCCAGTTTGATATTGGTGCCGTGAATATTGAAGAGGATGGAAGCAAGCAGCCCGTTAACTATGTGTTGCCACCAAACATCGATAGAGAGATTAATACTGGTTCGGCAAATTTGATTGCATTAAATGAACAGGCAATGTCCCTAACCATCTGTAATCTCGAAGACGGTCATTCTCGTGCGGCATATAAAACCTCTAATTTGGATGTACGTTCGTACAAAAAATTAAAAATGTATATCCATGCAGAAGCGTCCGCGAATACAGCTACTCCGCTTAGTGATGATGATCTGTATGCCTTTGTTCGTTTAGGAACAGATTATACGGATAACTATTATGAATATGCAATCCCTTTAAAAGTGACTCCTCCAGGTTATTACAATGGTTCGGATGTGGACGATCAATATCGCGTTTGGCCGGAAGCAAATGAAATGATTCTAGAGTTTGAAAAATTGCAAGCAGCTAAACAACGAAGAAATATTGATATGTTCAACGGCGGTAGCGTTACGCTTACTTCCGAATATATAGTACCGGATGGAACACGACTGATCACCATTAAAGGAAATCCGAATTTAAGTGCCATCAAAACCATGATGATCGG
>JBILYL010000376.1:0-2683 GCA_044377775.1 Bacteroidia bacterium | reverse complement strand
GTAAAAAAGAAGACGAGCAGCAGATCAGAACATTTGTGAATGATGTGAAAATAAAAAAGGGAGAGAAATTCGTTTAGTCGGAATTTTTTCCGTCAGCAAATTTTTTTCCCTTGTAAGCACCAGAGAAATATAAGATGAACCGTGCGCCAAAAATCGCCTGTTCCTGATTCCAGTCTACATAAAAAGCGGCACCGGCACCAACATCATACGTGATTTTTTTCACAGCTTCCACCTGCGCATAAATGCCGGGCAAACTAAATGGTCTGGTATAGGTAGAGTCGCCTACTTTCCCGAATCCTGTGGAGTAGGATATGCCTCCGAATCCTGCAAAATGAATGTCTTTGTCCTCGTAACGTTTTCCGTACCCTAAATGAAATTCATAGTTGTCGTAAAAGCCGAATTTTTCTCCGCTGATCATTGTTCCGATCTGAAAATAATGCTGCTTGATATGGAAATTAAAATCCAGTCCGCCAGCAAATCCTATTTCCCTGCTATATGTCAAATTCTGTTGAAAGCCACCACCAACGGTAAACCAGTTGTTGTAATAACTTAATTTTTTATTTTTTAAGATGAAGGTACTGTCAACCGGTGGGGATTTTCTTTTCTTTTTATCTGTTGATGACACATCAACGGCTTTTGTCTCTTCAACTATTTGATAGCGCTTTCCATTAATAACAGTATCCGTTTGTGAAAAAGCAGAAGATGCAATAAAGCTAATTACGATAAAAGTAAATATGGAAAAATGTTTTTTCAAAATCGTAAAAGTAAAATTAACGGGGACGATATTTATTAACGGATATTGCTCTCCTTTTAGTGTAAGTACTCCGGTTAATGTTAGAGATTGCTTGGTGCCTCGCAATGATTTTCTTTATAAGATTATTGTATTAAAGTACGTCATTGCGAGGCACGAAGCAATCTTGCCCATTAGTAAGAAAAAGTTATTTCATAGATCCGCACATATCTTCCGGTTTTACCCATTCATCAAACTGTTCGTTGGTAACATACCCCAACTCAATAGCCGCTTCACGCAAGGTCTTATTTTCTTTGTGCGCTGTTTTTGCAATTTTAGCAGCTTTCTCGTAACCAATATGAGTATTTAAAGCCGTTACCAACATCAAGGAATTTTCTAAATGTTGTTTCAATATCGGTAAGTTCGGCTCAATGCCTACTGCGCAATTGTCGTTAAATGAAACACAGGCGTCACCAATTAATCGGGCAGATTGCAATACGTTTGCTGCAATAAGCGGTTTGAATACGTTTAATTCAAAGTGTCCGTTCGAGCCGCCAATCGAAACAGCAACATCATTACCCATTACCTGAGCGCAAACCATGGTTAACGCTTCCGGCTGAGTCGGATTTACTTTACCCGGCATGATAGACGAGCCCGGTTCGTTATCCGGAATAATGATCTCACCGATTCCGCAACGCGGACCAGAACTTAGCATGCGCACATCGTTTGCAATTTTCATCAATGAAACAGCCGAGCGTTTTAATGCACCCGACAATTCAACCATAGCATCGTGTGCAGCTAAGGCTTCAAATTTATTAGGAGCAGTAATAAAAGGTAAACCGGTAAGTTCAGCTATTTTTTTAGCAACCAATACATCATAACCTTTTGGCGTGTTCAATCCTGTTCCTACTGCTGTTCCACCCAATGCTAATTCACGAACCACTTCCAATGCATTTTTAATTGCACGGATGCTGTTGGTCATTTGTTGCGCATACCCTCCGAATTCTTGACCGAGCGTTAAAGGTGTTGCATCCATGAAGTGCGTGCGACCTGTTTTAACAATACTTTTAAAGTCGTTTGATTTTTTTAATAATGTATCTCTCAGCTTTTCCATTCCCGGAAGAGTGATATCTACTGTTTGTTTGTAGGCTGCAATGTGCATCGCAGTTGGGTAGGTATCGTTCGATGATTGTGATTTATTTACATCATCATTCGGGTGCAACACTTTTTTGTCGTCCGCTAATTTCCCTCCGCTCATTACGTGTGCGCGGTAAGCAATAACTTCATTTGCGTTCATGTTCGATTGCGTTCCCGAGCCTGTTTGCCAAATTACCAATGGAAACTGATCATCTAATTTTCCTGCAATAATTTCTTCACATGCTTTCGCTATAAGATCTCTTTTTTCAGCAGTTAAAACACCCAATTCGCAGTTCGCCATAGCAGCAGCTTTTTTCAGGTAGCCAAAAGCATAAATGATCTCCTTGGGCATACTTGCCTCAGGTCCAATTTTAAAGTTGTTGCGGGAACGTTCTGTTTGTGCTCCCCAATATTTATCAGCAGGTACTTTTACCTCGCCCATGGTGTCTGTTTCAATTCTGTATTCCATTGTACTATTCAGGATTTAGAGTTTTTAAATTTAGAATTTTTACTGTGTAAATTTAAGATTTATTTGGTATGATTTTCATGAAATTGGACATACAGTACAAATTTTTAATTTGTCTTTATAAATACTGTTTTTTGCCCCCCAATGTTGATTCTTATATGTTTTCGTTTGGGTTTCTCTCTCAAAAAAACAATTTAATTGTTCAACAGGTCATTTGCGGCCGAATTGTACTTAATTTGTATCTTATTTCAAAAACTTCGTTATAGTCTGTATGGTAAAAAGCTACATTTTAATTTTTCTCTCGTTTTTATGTGTTCAATTTAGCGCTGCTCAAAGCTACAAGATCGAAG
>JBILYL010000375.1:0-2690 GCA_044377775.1 Bacteroidia bacterium | reverse complement strand
TATCACCAACAATGCTGGTTACATCATTCCCGATCAATCCGTTTTCCTTTGTGTAGTTTTTGAACTTGCTTCCATCGAATCGGCTTAGTCCACCTTGAACAGCGAACCACATATAACCTTTAAGATCTTGATAAATTCCATTTACATTTGATCCTATTAGACCAGACTTAGTATTGTAATTTTTAAAATTAAAACTCTGTGAATAACTATTTGCTAAAATTATAATTAGCAAAACACTGAAAGTATATTTTTTAGTTTTTAACATCAGTTTTTAAATATCCAAATGCTTCTTTTTATTTAACTACAATGCGTTAAATGGCAAATTTGGAGATATCTCTTTTTAGTTGTGATTGTATACATCTCTATTTATTCAAAAAAAACGCCACCTATTAAATATTTGATTGTGAGTTGATTACGTGTTTTTTGTATAGTTTTTTTCCTGAATTGGGAATCGTTGTTTCGTTTTGGGAATTTCTTGCCATTCATTAATTATTGGTTCTGAAATTCATCTAGAGAAACTTGAATATACTTTTGAGGTCCGAAATATTCAACTGTCTATTATTCCTGTTATGGTATTACGATAATATATTATTCCATACTTTTTCATCTTTACACTAACCAGAGTAAGGTCACTCTTTCGATTTCTTAATTGCTTTTAGGAATTGCTTTAATTAGTTAGATACATTTTTTTAGTTTTATAAGCAATAATTAAATAAGTAATATCAACGAGTTTTCTTTAACTCATAAATTTTATATCAAAAAAATATTTAATAGCTCTTAATTATTTAAACTTAAACCAGTTTTTTTTATTAAAATAATTTGTGATACCTATTGTCAATTTTTATAAATTTGTTTTAATGAAACATCTTATTTCTGTTATACTTTTTCTGTTTTTGTTTTTGAGTAATTATTTTATTTCATTTTCCCAAAACTCAGCTTATGAGTTTTATAAAAGTGCATTGATCAACGATTCCCAGAAAGACTATCTTGCCGCACTTCACGATCTTGATAATGCAATCAACCAAAAGCCTGACTATGATAGTGCTTTTTGTCTGCAGGGGTTTATTAATTATAAAATGGGTGAAAATAAATTGGCGATCAAGTTATTGGATAAAGCGATTAAATTAAACCCTGATTATCTGGATGCACTCAACGGCAGAGGTATCGTAAAAGCACAATTAAAAGATTACATTTCTGCGATCAAGGATTTTAATAAAGCCATTGAATTAGATCCACTAAAACCCAAGCCGTATTTTAACAGGGCATTAGCAAAAGCGCATTTAGATGATTATTCCTCCGCAATCCAAGATCTCGATAAATCCATTTCTATTGATAAGAGTTATATTAATGCTTATTATAGCCGTGCTTTCTGGAAAGATATAGCTGGCGATTATGCGGGATCGGTTGTTGACTATAAAAAAGTTATTGAATTAGATCCTTCTTACCGTGAAGCATACATAGGTTTAGCTACTACTATGTATCAGCATGGTGAAAAAGTGCCTGCCTGTGAACTTTTGAAAACTGCTGCTGAAAAGGGAAGTATTATGGCAGATGAACTTGTTACTAAATTGTGCAACTGATGAAAAAAAATTGTACAATTTTTCTATTGCTACTTTTATGTGGAGTCTCTTTTTCACAAATCACATTTAATGTCATTAAAAAAGATGTTAAATGTAATCATCAGGATTATGGTGAATTGAAAATAGTTGTGACATCCACAAATGCACCTTATTCTTTTTTGTGGAGTAACGGACAAACAACCTCTTCCATTCAAAATATCAATGAAGGTGTATATTCTGTTGTTATAACAGATGGAAGCTTTAATGACACTACTGTCTCATTTGAAGTAAAGCTGATTGTTTGTGAAATGGCTCCTGAAATTGTATTTACTCCGAATTCAGATGGCATTAATGATTCCTGGTTCATTATGAATTCGCAATATTTTTCTGAAGCATGGTTTCTTGTTTACAACCGTCTGGGGCAAAAAGTATTCGAAAAAAAAGGACTATATGAACTGTGGGATGGAAAAGATCTATTTGGTGTTCCATTGCCCGTCGCTAGTTACTATTATGTAATTTATCATGATCAATCGGATGAAGGAACAATTATTAAAGGATGCGTGTCAGTTATAAAATGATGAAAATTAAAATGGTCATATTGTTTTTTCTGTATTCTGCTGCTGTTGAGGCACAGCAGGCTGTGCAGTATTCGCAATTTATGATGAACGATTATGGATTAAATCCTGCTGTTGCTGGAAGCGGTAAAGGATTATATGTAATGGTTGGCCGGAGAGCACAATGGCGGGGATTTGCGCTTGCTCCGGAAACAAATTTTGCGAGTGTAACAAAAGCATTCGGTAAAAAAGGATACAAATATTATTGGCATGGAGTAGGTGCTTATGTAGAGCAGGATAAGTTCGGGGTTTTTACAAACAAAGCGGCTTACGGCTCCTATGCTGTTCATTTGAAATTATCTTCTAAATACTATTTTAGTTTGGGAGTTGCAGCCGGAATCAAAAGTGTCGCATTGACCAATACGGTTTTTAATGCTGCCGACCCTGCATTGTCTCAAAGTGGGGTTCAGGTTTTGTTGCCGGATTTTATTCCCGGCATTTATTTATACTCTAAAAAATTATCGGTTGGATTATCTTTACGCAATATTTACAAAAATTCATTAAAACAGCGAGGTAC
>JBILYL010000374.1:0-2708 GCA_044377775.1 Bacteroidia bacterium | reverse complement strand
AATAAGTAGGATTGTAAATTATGATAGTTAGTTCTTTTTTTATCAAGTGTCAATATTCCAATGGCAGTAATAATTGAAAGGAACAGAAAAGTGAAAAATTTCACGAAATCAAAACTGGTGTCACCACTATCTGAGAATATTAGTTTTTGAAAATTATGAATATGTAAAATATTCTTTCCTATCCATATTACAAATGCATCATTTGCTTTTTCATAAATATTGAAGATGAAATTCAGTTGTGGAAAAGCATCAAAAGGAAAAGGGAAGATGTAAAAGAGGGTATAAGAAAATATAAAAAGAAAAATAAATTTCTTCCAGTTAGTCCATTTTATAGCTACTGTATCTGTCATCTAGCTGTAAAAGTATTTCAATTATAACTCATTTCAAAATGTAAGTTTACTTTTCAACAAAATGCTTTAAACTGTTGAAAATATTATAAATATTGAGGAATTACTAATCTTATATTTGTGTAACCTAGTTTTTAACACATAGAAACATAGCTGTGTTAACTTGGTAAAAATATAGAGTCAAATAAATAAATAATTATCATAGAAAAATAAATATTTAAACATAGCGATTGAGTTGTATAGTAGAATCTCTATGCTTGAAGCTTGTTTCAACTATGTCAAATTTTATTCAAATACAAAGCACTCAAAACTATGTGTCTATGTGTTTAAAATTCATGTTGGATCCTTTTAATATCTAATTATCATATGTCAGAAATACATTTTTATAAGAAAATAGCTTTAAGCTTAAATATTAACGAAAAACAGGTTAATGCCGTTGTTGGATTGTTGGATGAAGGAGCAACCATTCCTTTTATTTCCCGTTACCGGAAAGAAATGACGGGTAGTTTGGATGAGGTGCAGGTTGCAAATGTGCGTGACGAGATAGAACGCTTGCGTGCATTAGAAAAAAGAAGAGAATTTATTTTAGAATCTATTGAAGGTCAAGGGAAGCTTACTCCCGAATTGATTTCATTATTAAGATATGCGGAAACAGTTTCTGCTTTGGAAGATATTTATTTGCCATATAAACCAAAAAGAAGAACGAGAGCAACAATTGCCCGTGAGAAAGGATTAGAGCCTTTAGCTCAATTGATTTTTGAGCAAGGTAAAATTGACGTTGAAGCTGAAGCAGAGAAATTTATTGCCAATGATGAATCCACAACTCCAAGTGCAGCTTCGGTAGAAGAAGCACTTTCTGGAGCACGAGATATTGTTGCTGAATGGATTAATGAAAATGCTGAAGCGCGTGATAAGATCCGTAATTTATTCAAACGTTCGGCAACCATAAAAAGTAAAGTGTTGAGAGGAAAAGAAGAGGCGGGAGAAAAATTTAAAGATTATTTTGAATGGGAAGAAAATTTAATGGCTTGTCCGTCTCATAGATTATTGGCTATCCGCAGAGGGGAAAGTGAAGAAGTATTAAGTATTCACATTGCACCACCGGAAGAAGAAGCATTGGATATTCTGGTGAATCAATTTGTGAACTCTAACAATACTGCTTCTGCTCAAGTGAAGTTAGCTTGTGACGATTCTTATAATCGCATGATGCAGAGTTCTATTGAAAGTGAAATGCGTATGATGACCAAAGAACTTGCTGATGAAAAAGCGATTCAGGTTTTTGCAGATAACATGCGCGAATTGATGCTGGCTTCTCCACTCGGACAAAAGGCAATTTTAGCGATTGATCCCGGTTTTAGAACCGGCTGTAAAGTTGTCGCACTTGATAAGCAAGGAAAATTATTGGACGATACGGTGATCTATCCGCATGAGCAGAATAAAATATTTCAAACAAAACAATTGGTTTTGGCTTGGTGTGATAAATTTAAAATCGAAGCGATTGCCATTGGAAACGGAACAGCAGGAAGAGAAACAGAAACATTTATCAGAAGCATTGAAGAACTTCCGAAAAGCATCAATGTAATTATGGTGAACGAAAGTGGAGCTTCTATCTATTCGGCTTCGGATGTTGCGCGTGAAGAATTTGCTGATAAAGACATTACTGTTCGTGGAGCCGTTTCTATCGGAAGAAGATTAGCCGATCCTTTAGCCGAATTAGTGAAGATCGATGCGAAGTCGATCGGTGTGGGACAATATCAACATGATGTGGATCAATATCTTTTGAAGAAAAAATTAGATGAGGTTGTAGAAAGTTGTGTGAATAAAGTTGGAGTAGAAGTGAACACTGCCAGTAAACAATTGCTGACGTATGTTTCAGGTTTGGGAGCTGTGCTTGCAAAAAATATTGTGGAATACAGGAATGAAAACGGTCCGTTTAAATCCAGAAAAGATATTTTGAAAGTTCCAAGAATGGGAGAAAAAGCGTTTGAACAAGCAGCAGGATTTTTGCGCATTGCAAATGGAAAAAATCCATTAGACAAAAGTGCAGTACATCCTGAAAGTTATGGTATTGTGGAGAAAATGGCAGTAGATTTAAATTGTACCATCGAACAATTAATGACAGAGAAAGAATTTAGAAAACAAATTTCTTTGCAAAAATATGTCACGGAAAAAGTTGGTCTGCCTACTTTGAATGATATCATGAATGAGTTGGACAAGCCTGGGCGCGATCCGCGTAAATTATTTCAAGCTTTTAGTTTCGATGATAGCGTTCATGAAATAGCAGATTTAAGAGTAGGAATGAAATTGCCTGGAATTGTTACCAACGTAACTAACTTCGGAGCCTTTGTAGATATTGGCGTT
>JBILYL010000373.1:0-2724 GCA_044377775.1 Bacteroidia bacterium | reverse complement strand
CTGATAATATCAATAGTAAAGTCCTTTTTTATATTGAATGTGCGATCTAAAAATTTTATCGTTCGTCCATGCTGCATCAGGTATAATAAATTGGACTTGATATTATCAGTTGGCAGATAGCGAACTTTATTATCAAGACTGGCAAGGCAGAACTCACATTTGTAAGGACATCCGCGGGATGTTTCGATGTAACAAACTTTGTTGAATAACTCTTCAGGTTTATCGTTTATATATGGATTGATGTTCTCGAAATTCTTAAGCTCAAACATCGGAGCCATTTTATTTTCAATAACTTCTGTTTCTTTTTTCCAGACGAGACTAGTGACCGATTCGATATTCGGGTATGAATTAAGAAATTCTGTAAAGGGTGTTTCACCTTCACCAATAATAATGTAATCTACCTCTGCTAGTGCGATCACATCTTTCCAGTCGTAACTTACTTCAGGTCCACCTAATAAAATTTTACACTCAGGATTTAGTACTTTTATTTTTTTAGCTACTTCAAGCGTTTGAGTAATATTCCAGATATAACAGCTGAATGCGACTACTTCATACTTACTGCATTCTTCGGCAATTCCGTTTTTATCCTCCTTGATCGTGAATTCTTTCCAGTCTAATCCCTGATGCTGTTTATTCAATTCGTATAATAAACGAATTGCAAGATTCATGTGAATGTATTTGGCATTAAGTGTTGTAAGTAGTACTTGCATGTTTTATAACAGAGTTACTTATCCTTTTACTCTGTTAAATTTCAGTACTTTTAACATCCAGTCAGGTAATGGTTTTGAAGCATCGCGTTTACGAAGATCTAAATACCATCCTAATTTTTTCATGATTGGAATTTTCTTCGTTTCAACAAACTCGATCAATGCTCCATCGGGATCTTCAATGTAGCTGAAATGTCCGGCAGCTTCACCCATATCAAATTTCTCACCGCTGTCAATCGTGTATGGATATCCTTTTTCTGCACAAACTACTTTCATCGCTTTCTGGTTGCTGATGTCAAAGCACAAGTGAATAAAACCTTGGTCGCCCCAAAAACGGTTTTCGAATATTTTTCTTGGTGTCCGTTCGAGTGTTTTTACCAACTCGATCTCACTTGCACCCAGAAGTTTTGAAAATGCACCTGATCGTGGTTTGCTATGTTTTAGTAAAACGCGGTGAACCTTTTGAGTTCCGCTTGGAAGATTTTTCAGATCATCGAAACTTCCCTGTTTATCATAAACAACAGTATCGTAACCTAAAATATCCGCATAGAACTTTTTAGACTTTTCAATGTCGCTCACGCCAACGATCATTCCTGCGGGTCCACCTGTTAATTGCATTCCTTTTCCAAACCAGGAATCACTTTTTACTACCTGAAAAAGGTTGCTCCAAGGATCACGTAAATAAAAAGTATCGTTTCCGTTCGGATCTTTTACGATCTCGGAAACAAGATTAACATTTTTTGATTTCAAAAAATCAAATGAGCCTTTCACATCGCTCGTTTTCATCTTAGCGCAATAAAAACCCAAGTCACCAAGTTGAAGTTCAAATGAACAAGGTTCAGGTTTTCTGCTGGTGTATTGCCAGATCTCAAATCCGCCACCACCTTTAAGGTTGATCGCTAAGATCGCATGACGCATGTGTGGCTTTCCACCGGTATAAGGCAACATTAAATTTGCTTCTGCAGCTTCTTCAAAAATCGGTATATCCATTCCAAAATGTGTTGCATACCATTTAAATGATTCGTGTACATTTGGAATTCCTACCCCTACCTGTTGAATTCCTGCTATTGTTGGTTTACTCATATTTTGTTTAATGTTCAGCGTTTAATTTTGAAAATTGTATTTTATTCCGGTTTTTGCTTTTTAATTAATTTAGAAAATAAGTCTGGAAAAAAACGTTTTACCCAGATTGCCCTTAATTCTTTTCCTCCGATAAACAGCTCCTCTTTATTCTTTTTTATTCCGGATAATATTTGTCTTGCGCACTCTTCCGCACTTAAACCCCTTTCCTGACTTTCGTCCATTTTATTATGTTTTCCTCCATTTCCTGTAATAGCATTTATGGATATGTTGGTTTTTATTTTACCCGGACAAACAATTAAAACTTTAATATTATTATGTTGTACTTCCATTCGTAATGATTCAAAAAAACCATGGAGTGCGTGTTTAGAGGCAGCATAAGCTGATCGGAAATAAAAACCGAATTTACCTGCAATGCTACTCATCGCGATAATGTGTCCGCTGTTTTGTTTGATCATATAAGGGAGTACACTTTTTGTAAGTGCTATCGTTCCGAAAAAATTAATTTCCATAATTTTTCTGTCGATTTCCAATGGTGTTTCTGCTGTGAGGGATCGCTGACTCATTCCTCCGTTATTAATCAAAATGTCAATACGACCAAATTTTGAAATAACCTCCTTTGTTAATTCATCGGTTTTAGAGGTATCGGATAGATCTAAGGGAAGTATCAGAACATCTGAATCGCGAAGATTGATCTCCTTTTTTACACGCAGGAGTTCTTCTGTTCTTCGGGCAGAAAGGATAAGTTTTGCTCCTTCTGCAGCAAAGGCCCGAACCATTGCCTCGCCAATGCCGGATGAAGCCCCGGTGATCCATACAACTTTATTTTTGTTTGTGCTCATTCTTTACAAAAATAGCTTAATTTTTGTATTAAATTTGTGTAATTTTAAACAATAATCTATCGGCTATTGTGCTTTGTTACGAGCCTTTAAAAGCT
>JBILYL010000007.1:0-25779 GCA_044377775.1 Bacteroidia bacterium | reverse complement strand
TCGTAGTCATAGACCAGTTCCTGATCTTTAACAAATACGGGTTTCAGATTCGTTTTTGCATTGTCCCAGCGATTATTCTGTGTCAACACAATCTTAAGATCACTGTAAGGATTATTTATTTGATACCCCGAATAATTTATTTTGAAGTCTATTTCATGTTTAAATAATCGGTCTTCAATAATACTGGCGGCAAAAACATTCGATTCAATAGATATTTTATTCTGAAAAACCATGAAGCGTCTCGTAATTACAATACTTTCTGGGTTATTGTCCTGATATACTTTTAAAATATAATTTCCGGTTTTAGTAATTCGCATGGAATTATTAGGAAAAGAAACATTGTAATGTGTGAATTTCTGAAGCGTATTAAAAGAATACCTGTAATCGTTTATGGAGTTATCTAAAAAGCCATCAATATATTCGTTGGGCATCAGATCAGAGGGTTCCCAATTGTAATTGCAATGAATAAGAGTGTATGAATAATTTTTTAGATCTGCATCCAAATCATCAAAACTCAATTTGAGTTTCTCATCTGAACCCAAATTCAGTATCGCTTTAGTTAACTCAAAACTCTCATCTCTTAGTTGAACTGTTTTAATATTTTTCTTATAGACATAATCTTCATAACGAATTGTATTGCTTACGTAATAATCATCAGAAACGGTATCCACATTCGCTGGTGTATTCAACGATTTCCAGAGACTTGTTTTCTTAGGTTTCTGAGCGCATGCAACAGAAATACTCAAAAAAAGCATAAAAAAAAGAAGTAAATAATTGAATTTATTGCGCATGCAAATGATCGATTTTAACGGGTGCATCGTTTCTATGGCAAATACTGTTCCCTAAATACCAAATATTATTTGTGGCAATATCATTATTTATCTTCAGGGACGAATATTGAATATCCTTTTCATTGACAGGGATAGCCTGAGAACCGCCTCTGACGCCAAGAAACAGAACCAGGGGAAACAGAACGATCTGTGCCATCTTTATCTTTCGGTTATCATAAGGAAGTGAAAAACTGGTAATATTCATGCGGTAAGACCGGATACCGATATAGGCAAAGAAGGCAGATGCGCCCAACAAAAGCAACAGGGACCAAACCGATAAAAAAGTAATGGCTTCTTTCGGATAGACCAAATAAACAAGATCCTCTGAATTCAACAAAAAACCGTATTCTCCATATATTTTAAGATTAAAGATACTCAATACTGAAACAACAGAAATCAGGATGAAATTATAAATCATATTCATCTGATGCAACAAACGACTTTTATAAAACTGCTGAAGCGCCCACAAAACAAAAGGAATAAAGATCATCGCACAAATTGTAGCCAGATCTAGCCTTAATGCATATAAAAAACTCAAACTGGTTTCAGAATGTTGTCCGTCCGGAATTTTTGCATGATGGTATACAATAAATAATACCCGAAAAAGTGCAAAAAACAAAAACCAGAAGATAGTGAGTCTAAGCAGATAATGAATTTTTATTTTATTCCACTTCACCATTTTATATTTTTTTTAAAAAATTTGATTACTGCAAATACAACTGACCTTCGCCATCTTTTTTCGCAAGTTGAACAGAAGCGGGATTTCCATAACAATAAATGTCTCCTTTATCGTCAATCCTATAAATAAGCAAACCTGAAGCTTTTACGTAGCATA
Source organism: Bacteroidia bacterium (assembly GCA_044377775.1). GTDB lineage: Bacteria > Bacteroidota > Bacteroidia > 2-12-FULL-35-15 > 2-12-FULL-35-15 > 2-12-FULL-35-15. Next base: position 24,114 of record JBILYL010000007.1, on the reverse strand, counting down.
ATCCTAAAGTATAGGACTGAATCCATGTATAATTCGTATTCAGATCGGAAGCATATAAAAAAGATGCACCACCAATACTGCAAGCGTGTTCGGAGGTTGTACCATGAAGCGTAAGATCTCCTTGTCCGAATATATGAGAAATAATTTTAGAATTATTTAAAGTAAGTTCAATGCTGCCTGCTCCTTCGATCTGAACATCAAACGAATCAAGAGTAATTACATTTAAAGATTTAATATCACCGCTGCCATTTGAATGAATATAATTTAAACCTGGTGTTTTAATATAAACATTCAATGGCTTATCATACGAACGAACCCAATTGCAACGATTTTTATTCCGGATGATCAATACACCGTCTTCGACAACAGTTTCGATAAGGGGTACAATATTATCACCGGCCTCCACTTTTACTTCCGTATTTACATCTTGTGAAATAAACACGTTCACATCCTGTTCCACAAACAAACGGTTAAAACCTTTCACATCCCTTGTTTCAACAATGATATCTCCTGTACTTTTAATACAGTCGCACATATTCTCTTTCGCGCAGGACGAAAAAAGAAGCAGTAAAAACGGAATAAATTTTAAAAACTTCATTCTTATATTAATTAAAATTCGTAACCCATACCCCATTCAAAATAATCAGCCTTTGCCCAATGTGTGTATAGCGTGACATTTGCCAACAAATGTTTTGTGATCAAATATTGAAATCCGATCCTGTGAAAAAAACGCTCCGACAGGTTATCGTTTTGGTAGAAATAAATTCCAAAGTCGAGGGGAATGGACAAGCGGTTAAAAGTGTATGCATAACCCACCTTCGCTCCTATCTTTATAACATCGGTAATTCTTTCTGTAGAAACAGAATCACGTTCAAGACTTTTTCTTGTCGCATTACTATAAACAAATTCAACCCCGGAACCAAACTTATTTCTATGATTGATCGGATGATAAACGTTTCCAATTAACGCATAAGATAAATACTTATTCCCCAAAGGATGCTCCAACTCTTTTATCCCAAAAATTCCGAGAATAGAAGGTCGCAATTTTTTCATTTTTTTAGAAGGAAGAGAATCTTTTATCATCACTAAATTTTTGTTACCAAAAACATATCCGATTCCTAAATTCACGGTTGCCATATTCAACCCTAAATTAGGAGTTTTAATTGCTCCATTCGATGCGTGCGTCAACCCAATTCCTGAATCCAAACGCCATGATCTGCTGAGCATGAAAGAAGAACTTATTCTTAAATTTACAAATCCATTTATATAAGAACCGATCGCATTGTTTTTATGATTGGTGATTCGGTCGTAGGGCTTTGACATTCTTGCCAAACCTACCCCAATTCGAAGATTCATCTTAAATTTTCTTCTTTGTTTATTCAAACGTAGATTCATAAAGGGGTATACAGCGTCCAGATTCCCAATTTCGGAAGGGTTTGCCAGATACAAATGCATTCCGCTAACTCCCAACTCAGGAAAACCATGTATGGACTGCCAGGAATGCTTTCCGTCAGTTCTGAACAAATACGTTATTTCAGCGCCACCAATATGCCCCTTTATCAAATGTACAATACTTCCACGGTGACTGATTATAAAACCATAATGCCCTTCAGCAGAGATCACAAAATCTTTTTTAGGAGAAGCCTGACACTTTCCTTCGATCTGAAAACAAAGCAGTAGCACCAAACAAATGCAGGCTATTTTTAGTGAATTAGTATATTTAGGCAAACGTACCATATTACCTACAAAAATATTAAAATTATTGGCTTAAACACATCGAATTTCCAACTGAATAATGCTTAATTTAGCTGTCAACTAAAAAAAATGGAGTAAAAAAACGAAAAATGGAAGAAAAATTAAAAGCATTTGAGCGATTATTGATAATAATGGATGAATTGCGTGAAAAATGCCCTTGGGATAAAAAACAAACGCTCGAAAGTTTACGCCACTTAACAATAGAAGAAACCTATGAACTTGCTGATGCCATTTTAGATAACGACCTGCCAAATATAAAAAAGGAATTAGGCGATGTACTGCTTCATATCGTTTTTTATGCCCGTATTGCTTCAGAAACGAAAGAATTCGATATCGCAGACATCATCAACTCATTATGTGAAAAACTAATTCACAGACATCCCCACATTTATGGCGATGTGGTTGTTGCAAACGAACAAGAGGTTAAAGAGAACTGGGAAAAATTAAAATTAAAGGAGGGGAACAAATCTGTTCTTTCGGGGGTTCCCAATTCATTGCCTTCTCTGATCAAAGCATCCCGCATTCAAGAAAAAGCAAGAGCAGTCGGTTTCGATTGGGATAAACCGGAACAGGTTTGGGACAAAGTTCAGGAAGAAATTGCCGAACTGAAACATGAAATTGATACAAATGCATCAAAAGAAAAAATTGAAGGAGAATTCGGAGATGTATTATTTTCGTTGATCAATTATGCACGTTTTGTAGAAATAAATCCGGAAGACGCTTTAGAAAGAACAAATAAAAAATTCATCAAACGTTTTCAATATCTAGAAGAGGAAAGCGCCAAAGCCGGGAAATCCCTCAGTGAAATGACCTTAGCCGAAATGGATGTATACTGGAATAAGGCGAAAGAACTATAAATTATTCTTCCAGCAAATCGGCATTCGGATTTAGATTTTTAGGAACCAGATCTATTCTCAAAAAGCTTCTCCAATAATGATGCTTGTCCATTTTCTCCCAATGAATATGGTAATAACGGTATTGAAACTGTTGAATCTGACAGATCAACAGAAAAGCAAAGCAGATTATATAAAAGAAAATCCGCTTTGCTCTGATATCTAGTTTTTCAAAAGCGAACAGAAGTAAAAGTGCTGCTATTGAATAATACTCCAATACGACTCTTGTCCCAAAACTACCGCCATACCACCAATTCCACCAGGCCGAAAGCACATACACCAAAATGAGTAAAAATAAACTCATGGTGAAAAACTTGAACCGGTCTTTATTAAAAAGTGATAATAATCCAAATAAACTCAACAATAAAATTGGAGTATAAACGAACAAACCTTTTTTATAACTAAACAAAAAATCAAACGGATGAGGCATAAGCCAATTGAATTTTTCTTCTCCATATGCATCAATAAAAAAATCACCTGTCTGAATTTTATAGATCAAAAACTGAATCCCGACTATTGAAAAAACTAAGATCAATGAAAGGGCTAGTCGGTCTGGCCTTTTTATCAAATCAGTCAAACGGATTTTGAATAGTAGCCAGGAATCGGCAAAAAAAGGAGTAAGCAGTATAACCAATCCATTTACCGGCCGGATGAGAATAATCAATCCAAGAAGAAATGACAAGATCAGAAGCGTTTTAAAATCAGGGGACTCAAAATATTTTTTGGTATAAAATACAAATGCCGTAATACAAGCAAATGAATAAATATGCGACATCGCTGGTTCAGAAACCGTATAATAAAACAGATTAGTTGAAAAGACAAGGATCACTAATAGAATACTTACAAGTGTTTCATTTTCGCTATAAGAAAGTAGAAATTTCCTTAAATAAAACAATCCCAGCCAGAGGTAGAATATGGCTGAAATACTTATAAAAATCAAATACAATTTTGAATAGCCATCGGCCGGAAGATCTAATGCAGTAGATAAAACATGAGCGGCAATAAAAAAAGGGAACATCGCCAAAGCTGTTCCTGCAAAATATTTATTTGCAGTATTCCCATTGTGTTCTACCCGATAATCGTAATATATCGAAGGATTCGGATATTTTTTTTCGATAGAATCAAAAAAGGAAAAGTTTAAATCTTTATAAATAAATACAGCAGGTAGATGAGCATAATATCCTTTACCATCCGCCTGAATAATATTTTTCCAATGATTTCCGCTCCACTGGATATTATTTGCACAAAGTGTAACAATCAGAATAATTACAGAAATAATAAACTTATTTAGTCCGTGCATTTCATTTTAATTTATTTAAATTTACTAAACATATTTAAATTAAGAATGAATTATTTGGCCCACCTCCACTTATCCGGAACTTCAACCGGACTCATCATTGGGTATTTTATCGCTGATTCAGTAAAAGGGAGTGCTATCAATTCATTTTCAGATGAAATAAAGGAGGGGATACGTTTACATCGCAATATCGACACATTCACTGACACACATCCGATCGTGGAAGAAAGCAAACAAAGACTCAGGGAGAAGTACAAAAAATATGCAAGTGTAATTGTGGATGTTTTTTATGATCATTATTTAGCGAGCAACTGGATCGATTATTCCACAGAATCTTTGGATGAGTATACAAAGAATATATATTCTATAATTGAAGAGCACAAGAGCGTTCTTCCACTAAAATCAAAAATGTTCACCGAATACATGCTGAAGTATAATATACTATCGGCCTACGCTGATCTTGACGGGATCGACAGGGTATTAACAGGCATGTCAAAAAGAACACGATTTATTTCAAACATGGAACATGCCATTTTTGATCTGAAAGAATCCTACCCACTTTATGAAAACGAATTTAAAAGATTCTATCCGGATCTTAAACAATTTGTTAACACGCAAATAGAAATTTAGTAATATGCACTTCATCGTTTCGTAATCACAAGACGATTCCTTTGTATAAAAAACAAATGGAATTTACTGACACAATCTTATTCAGTCCAATAACGGCATTCGTTGTGGGATCTATTCTGGCGATAATCTTTATCGCCTCGCCATTCGACATAAAATTTGATGACCAGGAAGAAATTGAGATCTGATCACATTACGCCTAACTTTTTCTGCATAAAAATTGCTCCGAAAGCAAAAACAGGTGCGGCAAGTACATCAATACTGTAATGAACATGCTGTAGTAAAACCAAAACACCAACAACACAAGCCCCAATCGTGAATAACCATCTTTGGTGATTTTTCTTCAATCCGAATGCGAATAGAAAGATCGTTGCGGTATGCCCGGAAAAAGGAATTACAGAAAGCGGTGGATTCAAAGGAACCAGATATATGGAGAGGATCCTGAATGCTGTCATAATTGTATATGCCTGAATTAAACTGATAAACAGGAAAGGATCACGGATGGAAAGAATTACCCCTAAAACAGCAAGGAAATAGGTAACAATAAAAATCGGTCGTGAAAGGGAGATCGGATCAAATAATTTTAAAATGGGATCATTAAAAACAAAACCTTCTCTTTTTTCTATATAAGTAAGAAAGTTTACAAAAAGGATGAGCACAAGAGCCAAAGCAATAAGTGTAGAAAAAAAGATTGCTCTCTTATTCGGTCTTTCAAAATAAAGTTGCCAAACATTTTTCATCTAACAAAGTACTAATAAAAAAATTGATAAAAAAATGATCAGAGACTCATCATGACCTTCAGTTTAGCTGCTTGTCTTCGGGAGATCTCTACTTGTTCACCACCAATCAGCTTCACCATCAAACCACCGTTGAACCAACTCTCAATACTTTCCACCCATTTTAAATTGACAATGTGTTTTCGGCTTGCTCTGAAAAAGGTACGGTTATTAAGGCGCTCATCCAAATTATTCAGCGAACGTAATATCAATGGTCTGTTTTTATCAAAATAAATTCTCACGTAATTTCCTTCAGATTCAAAGAGACGAACATCACTTAATTTAACAAACCAGCACTTTTCACCATCTTTCACAAACACCTGATCATTATCATTCAATATGAGCGTTTGCTCTTTTGTTTCTTGTTTATCAATGTTCTCTTTATTTAATATTTTTTTGACAGTTTCCGACAAACGGGCAGGCTGAACGGGCTTTAACAAATAGTCCAGAGCATTCACTTCAAATGCGCGAATAGCATATTCGTCATATGCCGTAACAAAAATCACTTCAGGTAATCCGCTAATATCCTCAAGTAACTCGAAACCATTTTTCCCTGGCATCTGAATATCGAGAAAAATAACATCCGGCTTCAGTTGTTTAATTATTTCAATTGCCGACTCCGCATTATTGGCTTCACCTACAACTTCAATTTCAGGATAGGATGCCAACAAACTTTTCAGTTCCTGGCGAGCTAGCCGCTCATCATCTATTATTATTGCTTTCATAACTAATCATATTTTTAGGAATCAGTAATTCCGTTAATACATTTGACGAATCATAATTACTTATTTTCAAAGAAGCTGCATTTCCATACAACAATTGTAAACGCTGCAACGTATTCTTGATTCCAAATCCAGTTTCAGAATCCGGCTTTTCAGAAAGAGTGCCACTATTTCTGATATTTATTCTTAGAATATCATTCTCCACAAATGTTTCCAACTCCAAAACTCCGCCATTCACCAATTTAGATATGCCATGCTTAATTCCATTTTCAATCAGCGTCTGGATCATCAATGGTGGAACATTAAACGATTTGCTTTCAGGATGGATGTTCACAAAAGTTTTTAATCGCTCTTCATATCGCATTGACTCCAATGCCAGATAATCGTTCACAATTTTCAGTTCTTCTTCAAATGGAATGACTTTATTTTTCCCCATCAACAGTGTGTTTCTGAGAATATTTGAAAGTTGTGTAATGGCATCTTTCGACTTACCAGGGTTTTCATCAACCAGCGCACGGATGCTATTCATCGCATTGAACATAAAATGAGGATTCAATTGCGACTTCAGTTTATTCAATTCAATCTCATTAATAGAAGCCTCCCATTTTAAATTTTCAATTTCTGCCTTCTTATAATTTTCTATAAAGTGAAACAAAAAATAAATGAGCGACCATGAAAAAAAGAACGGTGTCCAATTCAAAATATTTATGATGACACTAATTACATCCTGATTTTTACCACCTGCAATTTCAAAAAAAAGCTCAACGCTGTATTTCGAATACTCCAAAAGTGCTGACAAAAGTAGCGTTGCAAATAAAATCCGTGGAATCACAAACAATATTTTTAAGCGCAACCAGCCAAAACGAATGATAAAATTTCTATACAAATGCGAAAGCAGAATCCCAAACAATAAGAGAACCGACATACTTATTGCGACATTCGTATTAAAAGCATCACTTAATAGAAAAAACAAACTCTGGGCAAGCACAAGAAAAAGCCAACCACCAATCTGACAGATCCAATAAAGTATTTTTTTATTCATTGGAAAAAGTATTTTAATGTTTACCGATCCAAGATGTTCTTAGCTGCAACTGCTCAACAGTTGCATTAGAGAAGGGAACCAGATTATTTTTCTGAGGCGGAGAAACAGCAAAAAGGTTCGACTTCAATTTGATTTTTTTGCTTTTAGACGTCTCCGATTTTTTGCGACCAACAACAACTTCTAATTCATCACCCTCTTTCGCATTTACAATAAAACCTCCAATCACCTCCTGTGCATTCTCAAGTGTGATTTTTTTTCCGTTAAATTTCAGCAATTCATCATATTCCTGGTAACCAATAGCTTTGCCAAAATCATCCATCGATGCTGTATTCACGATCATCAATCTGTTGGTAGCCGGATTCAGTCCAATAGCAACACCCCCGATCGAAATTTGTTTTTCTTTAACGGACTCCCCAAATCCTACTCCTACTTTTTGTAACATTTCCATCACCGGAACAGGTTGATTCCCTTCAACATATTTATTGAAAAAATCACCAATCTCGGGATAAGTTAAGGATACGATCTGCCCGAACAATTCGGAATCTTTGAATGATCTGTTTTTTCCATATATTTTTGAAAGATCGTTCATTAGCTCTTGAATTCCATATTTCCCTTTCGACAAATAGCGGAGTTCAATATCCAGACACATTCCAATTAATGCGCCTTTCTGATAGACGTTTCCATATTGATCTTTATGTGTTTTTAAACAGCCTTCACTCATAACAGTAAAAGGAATTGAATCGTTATAGCTTTTTGATCCCGCTATTTTTTGTTCAATCACATTCAGATAATCTCCGAGAGACATGCTTCCGTATTTTATCTGAACCAAACCAGAAGCGTATTCTGTTGCACCTTCATATAACCATAAATGTTTTGACATTTGCGGATCGTTGTAATTAAAGTTTCCGATCTGTTCTGCATGGATATTTAAAGGGGTTACAATATGAAAAAATTCGTGAGCAGAAACATCCCGAATTGTTTGCGCTAAATATTTCGGCTCCATCTCTGGAAGAAAATAAACAGAAGAATAACTATGCTCAAGAGCTCCGCTTGCGCCAGAAAGACCCGAATTGGGTGTCAAATATACGAGATAAGCATACTTTTTAATTGGCAAATTACCTCCTAAATATTCTTTCTGAGCCAACAATATTTCACTGATATTATCAGCTATAAATTGTGATGAGGCAATTTTATTTTGTGAATAAACAGAAATCAGAATTTGTGTCCCGCCAATATTTAAAATAGTTGTATCAGGTACATTATACATCATTGGTGCGTCTTGAAGTTCCATGTAATCCGGAACAGAATAAGTATCCACATTCCCTGCGGATACAACATCTGTTAAACTACATGATCCATAAAAATCGGAAGGGTGTGTAATATTTATCAAGTAGGGAGCATTCACCATTCCTTCTATATAACCGAAGAGACAGTGTGTATTTAAAACAAAATTACGTCCCGCCTCAAAATTACTCCCAGCCGGCTCAAACACATAAGGTTGTTTTATATCAGTATCCCAAGAATCTTCTACCAGGTAGGAAATCTTGTATATTCTTTTTGCATCAGCAATTTTCCAACTGTTCACATCCAGCACTTCCACATCCATTTCCTTACCTAAGCTATCAAACGCTTTAAAGTCCGAAATAAACCTTCCAAAATTTAAGATTTCGTATGTACCCGGAACAATTTTAGGCAGTCGGTAAACAATGGATTCAGTAGTAACCTGAGGAGTAATCAATTCTACAAAAAGTTTGTCATCAGAACATTTTGTAAGGTCAACAGAAAACCGGTAACTGTTTTCTGCAATCGCGGAAAAACTCAAGTATAAAAACAATCCAATGGAGAATGTGAAATGTTTCATCTAAAATATTTTTTTGTTCTAAAGATAATTAAAAAAATAAAGGGAATGGCTGCTACGATACCACTCCCCTTTATTGAAAAAAATCTAACACATAAAAAGATATCAGAATAAATTCTAAGCTAATTTACGAGTTAAATGCACCGGTGTTTGAATAACTACACGAATGGTATAATTCAACGACCAGCGGAAATGATTATGCATTTTCGTGAATAATAATCTTTTCAATTACATCACCCTGATTGATCTGATCAATAATCGGTAAGCCTTCAATAACTTTCCCAAAACAAGTATGTTTTCTATCCAAATGCGCTGTTTGTGCGCGGCTCATAACAACAAAAAACTGTGATCCACCAGTATCTCTACCTGCGTGCGCCATAGACAAAACGCCTTTATCATGAAATTGATTTCCTCCATCCAGCTCACATTTGATAGTATAACCAGGTCCGCCTGCACCAGTTCCTTTTGGACATCCTCCTTGTATTACAAACCCGGGTATAACACGATGAAATGTCAGGCCATCATAAAATCCTTTTTTCGCTAAATCACAAAAATTCTTTACTGTTCCCGGAGCATCTTGTTCAAAAAACTCCACTTTCATTGTTCCTTTTGCCGTTACTATTTCTGCTGTTTTCATTCTTATTATATTTTCTTTGTTTATATTTTTTACAAATATAACATTAAGATTATTTGTAATGATTTTAAATTGATTTGAACGGCTTTTTTTATATTAATTTGTGAATTACATTTGCACAAAAATAGGCCAATTGAAAACCAGAACAATTTTATACAGCATATTGTTTATTGCATTTGCCGCGGCCTGCAACTCAACCGAAACAAAAGAATCAGGAAAAGAACCTACAACAAAGGAGGAACTTGGAGAACGATTGTTTTCTGATCCGATATTATCTCAAAACAACCAAATCAGTTGTGCATCTTGCCATTTGCCCGCATATGCTTTCTCGGATACAGTTGCACTTAGTAAAGGTGTCGATGGTAAATTAGGAAATCGAAACGCACCGACTGCGATGAATTTAAGTGCCAGAAATTTCTTCTTTCATGACGGAAGATCAGAAACGCTGGAAGACCAGGCTGCCGGGCCAATTGAAAATCCCGTAGAAATGAATTTACCGGTAGCGGAGGCCGTAAAAAAGTTAAATGCGGACAAAAATTATGTAAGCTTTTTTAAAAAAATTTACAACGAGGCTCCCAACAGAGCAAATTTACTTAACGCGATAGCATCTTTCGAACGAACATTAGAAACTGGAAGCACTCCGTTTGACAGATTCATGAAAGACGATTCAACTGCAATCAGCGCTGCTGCAATTCGCGGTCAAAAAATATTTAATATAAAAGGGAAATGTTTTGATTGTCATTTTGGCCCCGACTTTACCGGAGATCAATTCAAAAACATTGGATTATATAATGGAAAAGAATTGAACGACAAAGGACGGTTTGATGTAACAAAAGACAGTGCCGACATTGGAAAGTTCAAAGTACCCGGCCTAAGGAACATTGACGTTACAGGCCCATACATGCACAACGGCATGTTTAAAACACTTTCAGAAGTGATTGATTACTACAACACACCTGATGAATTTGTGAAAGGAAGTATCAATTCTGATTCTCTTTTATTAAAACCACTTGAATTATCAACCGATGAAAAATCAGACTTGCTTGCATTCTTAAAAACACTGACAGACGACCGTTTCAAAGGCGTTTCAAAAAAATAAGTTATTTACTGTGAATAAAAAAAACAGGCTTAACATTAATTAACACTTGCATTATTCAAAAAAATGCACATATTTGTAAATCCATAAAACAAAAATGGAAACTAGTAGTACACAATTTTCTTGTTTTACAAATATGCACAGCAACTGTGGGTCTTATTAAAAAAACATTTATGTAATCAATAAGAGTTTTGCCACTATTTTAGCGTTGATGATGTGGTAATTTTATTTTTTATATGAAACGATTACTCTTATTAATATTCATTTTTTCCATCCGGATTTCCTTTGCAACTCTTTGCTCACAAACGAACACGGTTGAAATCGAAACAGATACAATTCCTTATTCCATCGATGAAGAAGAGATGATGGATTATAACGACTCTCTGATTTCATTCCCCGCAAATGATCTTTACTGCAGCTGGGACACGACTCGAATTCATTCCATTAAATTTGACATAGAAACACTAAAAGACAGTGAAAAAGAACTGACTCTGTTTGACGAAAAGAGTTGTGGCTATGTTCATCCATTTTCAGGAAAGGTAACATCAAAATTTGGCCCTCGAAAAAAACGTTATCACTATGGAATTGATATCGACCTGGAAACGGGTGATGCTGTTAATGCTGCATTTGACGGAAAAGTAAGGATCGCAAAAAAAAGCAAAAGCTATGGGAATGTGATTGTGATCCGACACAGTAACGGACTCGAAACATATTATGCACATTTATCAAAAATTAATGTTACTGTGGATCAGGAAGTCTTTGCCGGAGACATTATAGGCTTGGGTGGTAACACAGGAAGATCCAGAGGGAGTCATCTACATTTTGAGATCCGGTATTTGGGACAACCGATAAATCCTACTGAGATCATTTCATTTGATGATCAAAAGCTTTTATCTAACACACTTTGCTTAAATAAAGAAACTTTTGAATATGTTGCCGAAGCAAAGAAAGCAGCGGCAAAAACAATTGCAAGTTCTAAAGGGAAAAGGGTTCATGTTGTAAAAAAGGGAGATACACTATCGGCTATTGCTAGAAGATATGGTACAACAACGAAAGTACTTTGTAAAAAAAATGGAATAAAAACAACTTCTACATTGAGGCTCGGACAAAAAATCCGGTTGTAATTTTAATATCCTGCTTCTTTCCAGATAAACGTCCGTGTAACCGAATTATAGTAAGCTAATTTCTCATTCTTTTCAAATTTAAGAACACCCGTTTCCTCTATACTAATATTGTCCGCTTCACAGGGAACAACAACTACTCCTGTCAAATCAACTAAGCCGCTTTTTTCAGCCAATCTCACAATATATAATCCATTATCGAATTGAAGAACATTGCTTACTTGATCATATAAAAAATCAACTAAGACCTTACCGTTTTTATTAATAAATCCGGATTGTTCGTTCTTTGTCACACGTGCAACACACTCTTTAAAAGGATCAGCAGATTGATAAGTATATGGAATTACTAATTTCATTTTCTCATCAATAAAACCCCATTTATCCTTTTTCATAACGGGAGCTAAACCTTCACTAAACGGCTCAATTCTGTCAAAATCTTTTGCGGTCACATATTTTCCGGATTTATCCATCAAACCTTGTTTCTTGTTTTTCTCTGCAACAACCAACTTATTTTTAAACGCCAAAGGCTGCATAAAATTTCCACTATAATCAAATTCAACTGGAATAATTAACTTACCGCTTCTGTCTGCAAAACCATATTTCAGATCATTCATAACCATCACAATATCCTCCTTAAAATCACCAATTAAATCGTATTCACAAGGCAAGATATAATTCCCGGCCTTATCTATCATACCCATTTTTTTAAGCGACTTTACTTTTGCTATACCATTAATAAAATCACCTACCCAATCAAATTTAAATCCTATTATCACGGATCCTGTCGCATCAATAAAGCCTGATTGTCCGCCAAGTTCAACAGCAGCTACTCCTTCATGAAAATCAAATGCTTTTGTAAAATTAATCGGGATAATATTCTGTCCAAGCGCATTCACATAACCAAATTTATCTCCTTTGGAAACAGCAGCAAGTCCCTCTGAAAACTCAGACATCTCATCGTATTCAAAGGGTATAATCCGTTTTCCCATTTTATTTATCAGCCCGGATTTTCCATTAAAAAGAACAACAGAGTAACCATTTTTAAAAGACTCAACTTCATCATAAACAAAAGGAATAACAAGTTTTCCGGTTTTATTTATGAAACCAGATTTACCATTTAAACCGCACTCAGCAAGCCCCTCAGAGAAATGCTCAACCCATTCATAGATGCAAGGGATTACTGAAAAACCAGCTCCATCTACAAATCCCCATTTTCCATTTTCGCGAATCGGAAGCAACATTTCATTACACAATTCAATATCCTGATTCAACAGATCCTGAAAAGGAAAGTCAGGAAATTCTGTTTTAAAATCAAGCAATGAACTCAAATCATATTTTGCGGAATACATTGTATAGAGCGTTAACCAGGCATATTCAACGTTTGGATTTTCAGGGTAACTCTTTACAAAACGGTAATATTCAGCAACTGTTCCTGCTTGAGTTGACAATGAAAATATTTTATTTTTTGCTTCATCGGCAAATGGGCTATTAGGTTGTTCAATCAGAAATTGCTCGAACTCCGCAATGGTGTTATTTTTTGTAAGAAAAGTGAATTTCCGGAGATGATAGAGCTCTTTCGCCTCTTTCAGTTCCAATGCAAATGGATACTTTTCCATAAACGCTTCATATGCCTGATAGCTATCGATTGATTTTGCTTCCTTGAAAGCGAGAGTATTCCTCAAATCGATTGCATCAAAACAGTCGGAGGAAGTAGTATAAATTTCAATAAACTTATCGAACGCAGAAAGAGTATGCTGATTCTTATAATATTCGAAAGCCTTTTTTTCAATTATGGTTTTTAAAGAATCAATTGTTGAGAATGAAAGGCCAAACTGCGAATAGTCAATTTTCTTTTTCTCCGAAAGCAATGGGAATGTTTCTTTAGAAAGACTAATATATTTATAAGCGCTGTCAATATTTGAAAAAGGATTATCTGCTCGGAAATAAATAACACTTAAACCAAATGAGGCAGGAGAGGTTTCCTTTTTCAGCGATTTTTCAAACAATCTTTTTGCTTCAAAATAGTTAAATACTTTCAAGGCCTGGTAAGCCTTTGATAATCTACCCGCATTTAATTGAATACTCGCACTAAAAAACAGCAACAAAAAACACACTCTGAGCCTGATCATACCTTAAAATAATTTCCTGTAAAAATAATCCAAAAATACCCAATTAAATATTTTTTCTTTATTCACTCACGTAAAGCTTTAAGTAGTATTTTTGAATAATTAAACTTCAATTTGAATACATATGTTTTCCAGGGGACAGATCATTTTTGCGTTAATCTTTTTTCTAACGTTTGTAATTGGAATAATTTGGGCATACCGGAAAGACAAGGGAGACAATAAAATCATGTTCAAAGGAAGCTACAAAGTCTTACTTTTTGCACTTTTTATCTTTTTTGCATTATATGGCCTCGTTAAACTGAAACATTTTTTAGTTCCATAAAGCGAAGATAATTAGATCGCAAACAACTAAATGCCAGTAACTTAGAAAAATCTAACACTCTATTTACATTAAATTCATTCAAAAATAATAGGAATTGTCATCGATAAATTATATATATTTGTAGACGAATTGACAATCATTAATTCATACAATGAAAAAACTTCCTTTTCTAACTTTTTTATTTCTACTTTGTTTCAGCAGTACTTTTGCTGGAATCATTGTTGTAGAAGGTAAATACCAAGATAAGAATTTATATATTCAGAATGGATATGCCGGAAATGGTGTAGGATTTTGCACATATGAAGTAACAATTAATGGCAAAACTTCCACAGATGAGGTAAATTCTTCTGCATTCGAAATTGACTTTCCAGCTTTTTCAATCAGACCAGGAACTCCTGTTATTGTTGAGATCCGCCACAAAGACGATTGCAGTCCTAAAGTATTAAATCCTGAAGCATTAAAACCTAAAGCAACGTTTGAAGTTATCAATATAGATATTGACAGAAATGGAATATTGAATTGGTCAACAAAAAAAGAAATGGGTTCTTTACCTTTCATTGTTGAACAATACCGTTGGAACAAATGGATTCCTATCGGGGAAATCAAAGGTGGCGGTTCAATGGAAAATAATTCATATTCATTTCAAACCACATCTCACTCCGGGGAAAACAAATTCAGGGTAAAACAAATTGGCTATGGTGATGTATCAAAAGCATCTTCCAATGTTGTATACATGTCCGCTTTAAGTCAGCCGACATATACGATGACCAAGAGCGGCAAGGAGATTGAATTTTCTTCTGAAACAAACTATGAAGTATTTGATGCCTACGGCAACGTTATTAAGCGGGGTTTCGGCAACAAACTAGACATTGCAAATCTTGAAAAAGGCAGTTATTATTTATGTTATGATAATATCATGACCGACTTTAAGAAAAAGTAATTCTCGACTGTTCAACAACCACATTCAATTCACTTATCATCATTGCTGTGGCTCCCCATACTGTTAAACCCTCTATTTCATAATAGGGGGTTTTTATTTTATTCCCGCCACTCTGAATTATTTCTTTTTCTTTTATTATGCTTTTATCATTTAAAGCAAATAGGTCAACCGAAATAATTTGTTGTACTTCACGTGTATCCATAATAAAATCGGGCTTTCTGTCAGTTACTCCAATAAAAGGTTTCACTAAAAAATTACTGGGCGTGATATAAATATCCGTTAAATGTCCGATTACCCGAATTGTATCAGCAAAAACTCCTATCTCTTCAAATGCTTCACGCAATGCAGTTTGCTTTAGTTCTATGTCTTTTTCTTCGAACTTACCTCCAGGAAAAGCGATCTGCCCACTGTGATGCCCATCATATTCGGGACGCTCAATAAGAAGCGTACGGATTGAATCAGCCTCTGGATAAAGCAAAACAAGTACTGCACTCATTTTAGGAAGATAGCCGGCAGTTGGAATTTCACTCTGACGCATTCTGGCAAATGGTGCCATCGAGAACTGAGCATTTTCTCCAGGAAGCTCAATATTCAAGCGACTTTCCAACTGATTAACGAAACTCCGAAACATTATTTTTTGATCTTTTTATTTAATCAAATATCCTAAAAAAAGAGCTTTGACAGGGTTTTGCGAAACAAATTTATAAACACCACCGTACTAATTAGTAATTCTAAACTAAACACCTATGAACTCAGAACAATTACAAGAAGTAGTTCAATGGCTAAATCAGCAGATTGTACATGTTAATGAGGTGATCAACGAAGCACACCGGACAAATAATCCGGGAAGGGAAACGCAGTATGAAGGAATGCGTGATGCTTTTATGAGATGTCTTAACAAACTCAACAATCGTGCTTAAAAAACTATTGAGAGATACAAATTACTTGTCCGGGCTTGAGTCTAACTCTACCAGTTAGTCCATTAATTTGCTTTATAGAAGCCGTAGTTGTGGCGTATCGTTTCGCTAATTCAAATACCGTATCTCCCTTTTCCACAATGTGTGATTTTTCTTTTGAAGGAAAAGCAGCTAAGCCCCATTTAGTTTTTTTTATAGTTATTTCATCACACAACAGTTTTTGATACTTAAAAGAGATAAGATATTTCGGATTTACAGGAACCCCCTTAAATCGGACTTCAAAATGCAAATGCGAACCGGTTGAATGTCCGGTACTTCCGCCTAAACCAACTACCTGACCAGCAATTATCACTTGCCCCGGTTTTACTTTTAATTTAGAAAGATGAGCATACACGGTTTCTAAACCATTATAATGCCGAACTATAACCACATTTCCAAAACCTCCATAGCGCTTTGCAACCCTTACCATTCCATCAAATGCTGCTGAAACTTTATCACCTTTATTCAAATCTATATCAATACCATTATGCTGCGCACTGTCTCTCCAACCGAAACCGGAGGTAACAGGTCCGTTAAACGGATGGAAATATTCACCTCTTTCCCCTCCATTCAATTGAAGTGTAACAGAAGTGTCTCCTTTGAGTTTAAGCATGTCTTTCTGAGGGAATAAATTATTTATCTCCCAACTTACATACAAGTCAGATGAAGGAAACGATGGACTCCCCGAATATTTTAATTCCTTCTTATTGTCCTCTTCATTATAAAATGCGGTTGCCACATTAATTTCTTTCATCAGATCCTCGGGAATAGTATCCATTTCAAAAAGCAGATCAACCAATGAACTTAACTGTTCGCGGTTCATGTTCTGTATCAAACTTTTTGGTTTAGAGAAGATGGAAAGACTATCTTCAGGACCTGAAAACAGGGAATATGCAGACATATTAAAGACCAAGCAAAAAAATATGCTGACCGTTAACAATATATTTTTACAACAAAAAGAGTATTTTTTGTATGTGTTCATTTAGCCCTACCACAGGTTTTAGAAATGCTAAATTAATGATTTTGAGCTAAAAAGCAAATCCCACCGGAAAATTATTCCGATGGGATTTATTTATTGTCGATTTGAATACTATTTTATTCTTCCTGGGTAAACCTTCAAAGCTTTATCCAAGCAGATCATCGCGTTCTTGAGATCCTCTTTGTTTAATACATACGCTATACGAACTTCGTTCATTCCGGATCCGGGAGTAGAATAAAAGCCCGTTGCAGGAGCAAGCATTACTGTTTGTCCTTCATGTTCGAAAGATTCCAAGAGCCACTGACAGAATATATCTGAATTGTCAATTGGCAAGCGGGCAATACAATAGAATGCACCACTTGGTTTCGGACAAAAAACACCATCCATTTTATTTAGTGCTTCTATTACAAAATCCCTGCGTTCAACATATTCTTTTTGTACTCTATCAAAATAGGATTTGGGAGTGTTTAAAGCTGCTTCAGCACCAATTTGACCGAAAGTCGGGGGACTCAATCGCGCCTGTGCAAATTTCATTGCAGCTGCCATTACCTCTTTATTTTTAGAGATCAACGCTCCGATACGTGCTCCGCAAGCGCTGTATCTTTTAGAAATTGAATCCAACAAGATCACATGATCATCAATACCTTCCAAATGCATCACGGACACATATTCTTTACCATCATAACAGAATTCACGGTAAACTTCATCGCTCAATAAAAACAGATCGTACTTCAATACCAACTGCTTCAACAGCTCCAATTCTTCACGAGAATATAGGTATCCGGTTGGATTTCCGGGATTACAGATCATGATTCCTTTTGTTTTAGGAGTGATCAGTTTTTCGAATTCAGAGATTGGAGGCAAAGCAAAACCCGTTTCTATAAATGATTTTACAGGGACTACTTTTACATCGGCAGCACATGAGAAACCATTGTAATTTGCATAAAAAGGCTCAGGGATAATGATTTCATCACCATCATTAAAACAAGTCATCATTGCAATTGCAATCGCTTCAGAACCACCTGTTGTAATTATAATATCATTCTGATCAATATTTATATTAAATGTGCCATAATATCCCGCCAACTTCTTTCTGTAGGATTCGATCCCTGCAGAGTGAGAATATTCCAAGACTTTAATATCTGCATTCTTGATTGCATTCAGCATTACTTCTGGCGTTTCAATATCCGGCTGACCAATATTTAAATGGTATATTTTACGTCCTTGTTTTTTTGCAACTTCAGCAAAAGGAACAAGTTTACGAATTGGGGAAGAAGGCATCGCGTTGCCCTTAGATGATACTTTTGGCATTTTTTTATATTTTAAAAAGTGCTCAAAGTTACTATTTACTAATTAAAAGAGGAATAATTTTTACTTTTTCTTAGCTTTCAGAACAACACCTTTAAAACGCAACTCGGAGGGAGAATTTGTTGCATTAGAAAATATTTTTATGATCCGATCCTGACGATCATATTTTTCGTGAGTATCGAACGTAACTTTAAGTAAATATGATTCACCCGGAAGAATAGCAGTATTTACTTTCTCCATC
This sequence comes from Bacteroidia bacterium, assembly GCA_044377775.1. Classification (GTDB taxonomy): domain Bacteria; phylum Bacteroidota; class Bacteroidia; order 2-12-FULL-35-15; family 2-12-FULL-35-15; genus 2-12-FULL-35-15. The sequence continues at coordinate 5,421 of JBILYL010000007.1, read as the reverse complement.
ACGGTGCAGCCACACTCTACTTCATAATTGGAGATCAGGAGTGGTTCATTGCCCGTGTTTTTCAATTCATATGAAAGTTTTACTGTATCGCCCTCATGTGCAAAACCAAAATTATGCTTGGTATCCTGAAACTTAATTTCCTGAGAAAAGGCTTCTGTCGCGAGCATTGAAACAATAAAAACAAGTATATATTTAAACCGATTCATATTTAAAGAAATAAAATAGTTCAGAAAAGATCAACGTGAATTTCATCTATTTGGGTTCAATAACTTCACCCTTAATTTTCAAAACAATATTAGGTCGTTCCGGGTCATTGGAAACAACTGTTAGTGTCTTTTCAAAACGCCCAACACGATTGGTATCATAATGTGCAATGACCGAAGCGGATTTTCCGGGTGCTATGGGCTCTGAAGGCCATTTAGCCACCAAGCATCCACACGAAGAGTTTACAGCGGTTAAAGCAAGCGGTGCTTTTCCAATATTCGTAAATTTAAATGTTCTTTCCTGATCAGCACCTTTTTCAATAGTTCCGTAATCCATTACCTCAGTTTCAAACTTGATCTTTGGAACAGCATTGCTAGTAACAACGGGGGTTCCTTGCTGGGCATTAGCTATATGCATTGCTAATAGGAAACAACTTATAAGACTTATTTTTTTCATGGGTCGTTTTTATTTGTAAACCATTAATTCGTTCACTTATATTCCACAATTCTTATGCGAAGGGGATTTCTGGGCACCCTTTCGAGCAAGAAACATCATACAAAAATCAAACCCTTTTGGTAATGAACCAAAAGGGTTTGAAATAGATACTAATAAACAAAACAAATTAGTGCTTTTGCTCTGCAGGAGCTACTGGAGCAGCAGGAGTTGCAGGTGTAGGATCTGGCTTAACAACACCTTTAATTTTAATAACTTTTGAAGGTGTTTCAGCGTTAGATGTTAAGGTAACTGTTTTTTCAAATTGCCCTACTCTATCTGTAGCATAATGAACTTTGATAACAGCAGAAGCACCTGGTTTGATCGGTTCTTTTGGCCAAACAGGAGTTGTACATCCGCATGATCCAACAGCATTCGAAATAATTAAAGGTTCTTTACCAACATTTGTAAATTTAAATTCACGGTCACCGTTTGCATTGTGTTCAATTGTTCCGTAATCCACAACTTCTGACTCAAATTTAAATTTAGCAGCATTGGGGTTTACAGGATTAGGAGTTGTTGTTTCTTGTGCATTTGCACCAACTGCTACACATAGCATTAAACCGATCGAAAGAATAACTTTTTTCATTTTTTGTAATTTTTGAGATTTTATTATTTAGTTTAATTGTTTTTTAATGTTTTTCTAACGGTGTTGCTCCATCATCTTTTTTCCCATTGGCAGGAAACGTTTCTTCAACCGGAGCAGGATCTACTTTCCCTTTAATAGTTAAAGTTTTTGTTGCTGTTTTTGCGTTAGAAGTAACAGTTACAGTTTTATTGAAATTCCCGGCACGTTTTGTATCATAGGTTACTTTAATTACTTGTGATTCACCTGGCTTAATAGGCACATTTTTAGGGTAAGTAGGAACAGTACATCCACAAGAACCCTTTGCATCCGTTATAATTAAAGGTTCTTTTCCTGTGTTTTTAAATTTGAATTCGTAAGTACCGTTTCCTGCATAATCAATGGTTCCGAAATCATGTGTTTCTTTATCGAATGAAATTTCTGACAAACTTGTTGAAACCGGAGGAGTTACCGCTTTATCTTGAGCTGTAGCAGCAAATACCGTTAATAAAATTGATCCAAGTGTGAACGCTAATTTTTTCATAGTCCTTTATTGTTTTAATCGAGTTTTTTAAGCTTCAATTTTTCTGATTAAATTACAACCAAAACCGTGCCATAATCAAAAAAAAGAAAGCAAAATTAATTTTTAGTAGATTTGCCTACTTTTAGATTAACGAAGTAAGTAAATTATTATGGAAATTCCTAAAACCTACGATCCAAAAATAACAGAAGACAAATGGTACGCCCATTGGTTAAAGCATAAATTCTTTAAATCTACTCCGGACGACCGTGAGCCTTACACAATAGTCATACCACCTCCAAATGTTACAGGTGTATTACACATGGGGCACATGTTAAACAATACTATTCAGGATGTTCTGATCCGAAAAGCCCGTATGCAGGGGAAAAATGCCTGCTGGGTTCCTGGGACGGACCATGCATCTATTGCTACAGAAGCAAAGGTAGTGTCTTTGCTAGCTGAAAAGGGAATAAAGAAAACCGATCTTTCCAGAGAAGATTTTTTAAAGCATGCTTGGGAATGGAAAGAAAAATATGGTGGCATTATTCTTAAGCAACTTGAGAAGTTGGGTGCATCCTGCGACTGGGATCGCACACGGTTTACAATGGAAAACGACCTGAGTGAAGCGGTGATCGATGTATTTATTGACTTATATAACAAAGGGCAGATTTACAGAGGAGTGAGAATGGTGAATTGGGATCCGCAAGGCTTAACAGCCGTTTCTGACGAAGAAGTAATTCACAAAGAAGTAAATTCGAAATTATATTACGTTAAATATAAGATTGAGGGAAGTGCAGACGAGTGGATCACCATTGCTACAACCCGCCCCGAAACTATATTAGGAGATACGGCAGTTTGTGTTCATCCGGAAGACGATCGTTACAAACATTTGAAAGGAAAGCGGGTAATCATTCCGATGGTAAACCGATCTGTACCGATCATCTTCGATACATATATTGACCTTGAGTTCGGAACGGGTGCATTAAAAGTTACTCCTGCACACGACATCAATGACTATAATCTAGGCGTAAAACATAATTTAGAAGTGATTGATACCATTGCTACAGACGGGAAAATGAGTGCCGCAGCTCAATTTTATATTGGCGAGGATCGTTTTACTGTCCGCAAAAAAATCGCGAAGGATCTGGAAGAAATGGGACAGATCGTGAAGATCGAAGACATAAAAAATAAAGTTGGTTACAGTGAGCGTACAAATGCAGTTATCGAACCAAAACTTTCGCTGCAATGGTTTTTAAAAATGGATACCATTTCAAAACCTGCATTGGAAAATGTGTTGAACGGAGAGATCAAGATCATTCCGGAAAAGTTTGTTAATACCTACAAACATTGGATGGAAAACGTTCACGATTGGTGCATCAGCCGCCAGTTATGGTGGGGACAACAAATTCCGGCCTGGTATGACAATAAATCGAATACAGTAGTTTGTAAAACAAAAGAAGAGGCATTTGAAAAACTAAAATTAAAAAATGCCGATATAAAAATAGAGGACATTAAACAAGATGAGGATGTATTAGATACATGGTTCTCTTCCTGGTTGTGGCCGATAAGTGTTTTCGATGGATTTAAAAATCCGGATGGAAAAGACATAAACTATTATTATCCAACAAATGATTTAGTAACAGCTCCTGAAATTTTATTTTTCTGGGTGGCGAGAATGATCATTGCGGGATATGAATACCGCGGAGCAAAACCATTTACAAATGTTTATCTGACAGGTATCGTTCGCGATAAACAAGGTCGTAAAATGAGCAAGTCGCTTGGCAACTCTCCTGATCCAATTGAATTGATTGAGAAATACGGAGCCGATGGTGTACGGGTTGGAATGCTGCTGTGTTCCCCTGCAGGAAACGATTTACCATTTGACGAAAGCATGTGTGAGCAGGGACGTAACTTCTCAAACAAAATATGGAATGCGTTCCGTTTAATAAATGGTTGGGAAGTAGACAATACGATCAAACAAACAGAAGGAAATAAAATCGCGGTACAGTGGTTCGATTCAAAATTCAATGAACAGCTTGACCTGATCAATGATCTGTATACTAAATACAGAATGAGCGAAGCACTGATGACTACCTATAAATTAGTATGGGACGACTTCTGTGCATGGTATCTTGAAATGATAAAACCGGAATTTATTGATGGGAAATCATTGCCTATTGATAAAGAAACGTTTGATGCAACAATCGTTTTCTTTGAAAGAATATTAAAAGTGCTTCACCCGTTCATGCCTTTTATTACTGAAGAAATATGGCATTTAATTAAAGTACGTGATGAAAAACAATGCATCATTGTTGCGGAATGGCCAACAACAAAAAGTGAAAAGACAGACATCATAAAACATTTTGAAATTGTGATGGAAGTGATCACGAATATCCGTAACATCCGTAAACAAAAAAATATTTCTCCAAAAGAAAAACTACAGGTATTTGAAAAAGTAAATCAAGGCGAGATCATACAAACATACGACCCGCTTATAATTAAACTTTGTAATTTAAGTAGTTTTGAATATGTGAATCAAAAAGTGGAAGGTGCATTTTCATTCGTATTGAAACATGCTGAATTTTATGTTCCACTTTCACAGAACATTGATGTAGCTGCCGAATTGGAAAGATTAACAAAAGACCTTGATTATAATATAGGGTTCTTAAAATCGGTTCAGGCAAAATTGGCAAATGAAAAATTTGTTGCTAATGCAAAGCCTGAAATGGTAGAAAATGAAAAGAAAAAACTGGCGGATGCCGCATCTAAAATCAAAGCTATTGAGGAACAATTGAGTTCTTTAAAATAAAGACCTTTTAAATCGTACCTTTGTTAAACAAATCATAAATATAAAAAAACATGCCAAACCGTAGAGATATTAAGAAAGACATCAACAGTGTTTTAGGAGACGTATTAGAAGAGTGTTATTCAGAGATGTTAAACCATCCGGAAACGAATGACGCTAAAATAAATGCAATTATTGACGAAGCAGTTGATCTTGCTGACGATCTTATTGCACGCGTTAACAGTTCTAAAAAATTAAAAAGCGGCAAAGAAATGAAAACAACTTTTCACGCTATTTCAGAAGAATTGCAAGACAAAGCCATTGGTTTTATCGAAAAACTTAATGCGCTTTAAATCCGAATCATTAGTTAATCATTCAAAAGTGTTCCACAATAATGGAACACTTTTGTTGTTTATGACCAATCGCAAATAAAAAAAAGATTTTCATCTCTACCAATAATGATCACACTATTTATAAAAACAAAAACAGTTGCCACTCTTTTATTGCTGTCTGTATTTCTTTCATCTTGCGGTATACTTGGTATTCATTTAAAAGTATCCAATCCTAAAAAAGCTGGTGACTATCCGAAAGCAACAAAACAAAACACCTTATTGGCTGAAAAAAGTCGTTATAGAAACTGTTTTGATGTATATCACAACACATTGAACATTGAAGTTTTCCCTTCTTCAAAATTCATAAAAGGCGAAGTACTCATCCGCGCAAAAGCTATTACAGATATCGACACGCTTCAGATCGACTTGTATAAAAACATGAAAATAAACAGCATTTCATCGGGCGGTCAACAACTTATTTTTGCAAGAGAGGAAGGCGCTGTTTTTTTAAAAATGAATCAAA
>JBILYL010000369.1:0-2738 GCA_044377775.1 Bacteroidia bacterium | reverse complement strand
CTCTTTCACAAGATCATGAATTTTATAATTATCGATCTTATCTTTGATATCATCCGCATTGTCTTTCAACAAAATATTTACAGGAATCTGGTACATCAGATGCTCTTCATTATTTCCGGTAAGAAATACAGGAATCGGCTCGTACTTAGTGGAAGAAGCGAGTTTTTCGTAAATGTTTCTGCCACTTTCCACAGAGATATGGCGCTCAGAAGAATATCCGCCAAGGATTACAGCAACTTTAATTTTATTCGTTATAGCATTTTGATCCTCTTTAATTGCAACATCCAATTTACTCAAAAGAGGATCAAAGACTCCACTATTTTTAGTTGCGATCACACGTTGAGCGAGTGATGTACGGATGATATACGTTAAGAATTGAGATGGATTTAGACCAATTTCGGCAGCCTGATGAAAGAAAAATGAAGAAGGCATCATCCCGGAAGTTGTGTTCGGGTCATTCAGAAAGATCTTCCCTTCAGTAGATATAAAACCATCGATACGGGCATCCACATCAAAATTCAAGGCATAGAACAAGCGTTCACATTCTTTTCGGATAGCCTGTATTTCAGCATTCGGCAAATCGATCGGTGTAATTTTTCTGGAAAGACCCGGCAAATATTTCGAACGGTAATCAAACAATTCTTTTCCTTTACGGATCTCAGTCGGAGGAAGAGCAATAGCCTTTCCTTTTTCATCTTGCGCAACAATACAAGAGAATTCTTTTCCTTCTATAAATCCTTCGATAAGTACTTTACATTCACCATCCAAGGCCTCTAAAACGGCACCCTCTTCCTCATTTTCGAAAGCAGTATCCAAATAAACGATCAGATCCTGAGGGTGGTAAACAACATGGTTTACTTTTAAATTCGAGGTCGATACATTTATTGGCATTCCAATTCCTTCACGGATATCGGCAAGCGTTCTTACAAAACTATTTTTTTCGTCTGAAGCTAATTTTTTCCATTCGGAAGCATCCAGCCATTTAGTAAAAAAGGCCTTTTCAACAGCTTCCATGAATTTAAAACTATCATCATCGTGCAAAATGCTAATACCAATTGAAGAACCTTGATTCGCTGGTTTTATCACTAATGGAAGTCCGATCTCCTTTTTCGCTTTTTCGAACGTATTTTTATGAGTTCCCTTGAGCCAATCCGCTCTTTCAATAGTAAAAAAATCGGGACTATTGAATCCGGCATTCACCATCAGTCGCTTTTGAACACTTTTATCGATCCCTATTGCAGAAGGAAGAATACCGGAACCCGAATAAGGGATTCCCATATATTCAAATAACCCCTGAATCTTACCATCTTCTCCAAAAGCACCGTGTAAGCATAAAAAGGCAAAATCGAACTGCGATTTTAATTCGTCCGGCTTTAACTTTCTACCAATTTTATTGATGAGTTCAAACTGCTGCTCATCGGATAAATTTCCGATTTGTTCGGCATAGATCTGAAAATCCCCATCTTTATTAGGGATAAATTCTGCAGGAGGATAAAAATCACGGATACTCCCTTTATAAACAAATTCCCAGTTGAGAAGCACAAAATTCCCAAAGCTGTCTACAAATACGGGAACCGCTTCAAACAAGGATTTATTAAGGTTGTCATAAACGGTCCGTCCGCCTGCAAATGATATTTCACGTTCTTTAGAAAAACCGCCAAAAATAATACCTATTTTGATTTTCATGTACAATTGCTTTGTTCCCGCCACGACTTAATTGTCCGGAACGGGTTTGATAAAAAAGAATAAGGAAAATACCTTACGATGTACAAATTTAAACTTAAGGCGAGGTTATTTCAGGCAATTGTCCTCAAGTATTCAACAAGTTTATTCACAGCCAAAGCTCTGTGTGAAATTTTATTCTTTGTGGACAGATCCATTTCTGCAAAAGAAAGATCGTATCCATCAGGAAGAAAGATGGGATCGTATCCAAACCCGCTATCGCCTCTTTTTTCGGACAAAATCACCCCATTAACAATCCCTTCAAACTGGCGTTCTTCTCCATTGATTACCAAGGAAATAACTGTTTTAAAGCGAGCCTTCCGATTCTCTTTCAAGCTCAATTCCTGCAGTACTTTATCCATATTTTCATTCGCATCTCTGCTTTCACCCGCGTAACGGGCAGAAAGTACGCCCGGCTTACCATCCAAGCTGTCCACTTCTAAACCGGTATCGTCTGCAAAGCAATTCTGATGATACTTTTCGTAAACATAAAAGGCCTTTTGAGATGCGTTCCCTTCAATGGTAGACTGCGTTTCTGGAATTTCTTCCGAACATTGAATATCGTTCAGACTTAATATTTGGATAACATCCGGAATTAGATATTGAATTTCCTTTGCTTTATTTTGATTTGACGTTGCGAATACGAGTTTCATAGGCGAAAATATTGTACAAATTTACACATAAAAAGCAGCAGATGTGCGCCTATTTGTTATCTTTGAAAAGAATTAATTCTAAATGAGCACAAAGCGTTTTTTTTTAGTAGATACGTATCATAATATTAAGTATAAACTGCCCTCGTATGTGTTAAAAGCAATCGTCCGGCTCGCTCCAATTTACCTCATTTCATCACTTTTTGAAATTTTCGGCCTTTTTGTTCTTTTTCCAGTTATCAGAATTATAATTGAGCCTCAAATAATAAAAGAAAACAGATACGTTAATCTTCTTTACACTTCACTTCATTTCAAAAGCAACATCAGTTTTGTATTGTTCTTATTCAGCTCGATAACAGTCTTATT
>JBILYL010000377.1:0-2654 GCA_044377775.1 Bacteroidia bacterium | reverse complement strand
GAGATGGAATCATTTGATGAGTTCAGCAAATGGGGGCAGATCTTATTGAGCGATCTGAATGAGATCGACAGGTATTTAGTGGATTCCAAGCAGTTATTCGGAAATCTGAAAGATATAAAAGAGTTAGAAGCATGGAGTTTGAATAGTGAAGAGACCTTAACCGATTTTCAGAAACAATATCTTGAATTCTGGAAATTGCTTGGTGAATATTACCAGGATTTTTCTCAGCGTCTGCTCTCCCAAAAAAAAGCTTATCAAGGTTTGGCTTATCGGATTGTTGCTGATAAGGTTGAAGAACGTGTTGCAAAACATCCCTGGAAAAAAATTATTTTTGCCGGTTTCAACGCTTTAAATAAGGCTGAAGAAATCATAATTGAAAAACTATTAAATGCTGATAAGGCGCAGATCATCTGGGATACCGATTCATATTACATTCACAATGTAAACCAGGAAGCTGGTCGTTTCATCAGACGATACAATCAGTCGGGCAGATTTTCAAAAGGTATTTCTTCCGATAATAAAAATGATGACCGGAATATTGTCATTGAAGAAACATTATTATCCAACGAGAAAAAAAACATTACAGTTATCGGTGCCGCAAAAAATGTTGCACAAGCAAAAGTAGCCGGTAGTCTGATAGAGGAGATCCGGAAAACAGATCCATTGCTTCAGGCAACGGCCGTTGTATTAGCGGATGAAAATCTTTTGTTTCCTGTATTGCATTCCTTACCGGAAAACTTAAGCGATATCAATGTAACGATGGGATATCCTTTAAGGAATACTCCCGTTGCAGGTTATTTTGATCTCGTTTTCGCAATGCACGAAAACGCTTTGAAACTGGCTCAGGGTAAAACAAATTATAGCTTTTATCACAGCGATGTTGTGAAATTATTGAGCCACGCATATACCGCTGCCGCATTCTACAATGTTTCCAAAGAATATTCAATACGCCCTGTTTTGCATGCAATTCAGCAGCGTAACATTGTTTTTGCAAGTGCAAAAATGCTTACTTCGATATTTGCGGAATTCGGATGTGAAAAAGAATTTGAAGTGTTGGCGAAGCTTTTTAAACACTGGGAAAAACCTTCCGATTCAATCGATTGTATCCATTATCTCATCGATATACTAAAAGACGGAATTGTTGGTCAGCAAGATAAAAAGGACGACAATAAATCAAGTTTAGAATTAGAATATTTATTCGCTTTTACAAAGATCATCAAACGGATCCAGGTTCTCATGGAATCTTATCCTGAATCGATTGGTGATATGAAAACATTACGCAGCATCGTTAATCAGATCGTTCGCAGTTCAACGTTGCCATTTTATGGTGAACCATTGATGGGACTTCAGGTGATGGGAATGCTTGAAACACGAACCCTCGATTTCGAAAATATCATTTTGCTGTCCTGTAATGAAGATATTCTGCCATCGGGAAAAACTGTTAATTCCTTTGTTCCGTTTGAATTAAAACGTGTTTTCGGTTTGCCAACCTACAGCGATAAAGATTCTATTTTTTCTTACCACTTTTATCGTTTATTGCAACGTGCAACAACCATTTATCTGCTGTACAACACAGAAAGTGATGCGCTTGGAAGCGGTGAAAAAAGTAGGTTTTTAACCCAACTGATATACGAATTGCCTAAAGTAAATCCATCTGTTTCCATTTCCGAAAAGTTGGTCAGTATTCCGATTGTTAACAGTAGCAATGATAATAAGATCGTTATCCGAAAATCAGCTTCGATCCTTGAAAAATTGAATGCGAAATCAGAATATGGATTCTCGCCTTCTTTGTTGAACATATACCGTAATTGCTCTTTGCAATTTTATTTTCATGCCGTTGCAGGACTTAGAGAAGCTGATGAAGTAGAGGAAACAATTGGTGCAGATACTTTAGGGAATGTTATTCATGAAGCATTGGAACTTTTTTATAAACCATTTGTCGGAAAAAAAGTTCAGGCAACTGATATCAAAGAGATGAAAAAGCAAGTTGAGCCAGTTACGCTTGCTTTATTTAAAAAAGAATATAGTGAAGCGGAAGTGAGTTACGGTAAAAATTTATTGACGCTGAAAGTCGCATTGAAATTTATCCATAACTTTTTAGATGCTGAAATAAACAATATTCATGTAGCTGAAAAGTCCGGACATCCTCTCATTATAAAGGCATTGGAGCAGGAGATGGATCATACTATTACGCTGGGTTCTCAACAAATTAAAATAAAAGGAAAGGTTGACCGGATTGATACTGTTGGCAGTGTTACCCGAATCGTTGATTATAAAACAGGATTAGCGGATAATAAAGAATTGAAATTTGAAGATTGGGATGACATCCGGATGGATGCCGGCCTCGCGAAAAGTTTTCAGTTATTGACCTACGCTTGGCTTTATCAGAAAATGAATCCTGCTATTAAAGAAAATATAGTATCCGGAATCATCACATTCAGAGAACTGAGCGCGGGATTGAAAACGGTTAAGGTGAACGATTCAGAGAATTTGAATCAGCTTGTTTTGTCGGGTTTTGAAAAACAGCTGCAGTTGTTGCTTGCCGAAATTATTGATGCCGAAGTTCCTTTTATCCAAACTCCCGAGACTGACAATTGTGAATATTGTGCTTTTAAAGGGATTTGTAACCGCTGATTTTAATTTCATTCTGAGTG
>JBILYL010000188.1:0-5691 GCA_044377775.1 Bacteroidia bacterium | reverse complement strand
GCCGCTGCAAAAGAAAATCCAGCGCGTTTTAATGTGCTCTATGATGCGTATTATAAACCAATCTTTATTTTTGTTCATCGAAGGACGGATGATTTGGACCTTACGGCTGATATTACTTCTCAGGTTTTTTTAAAACCACTTATCAATATCCACACATACGAATATAAGGGTGTGCCATTTTCAGCATGGTTATTCCGTATTGCTTTTAATGAAGTTAATATGTGTTTTAGAAAGAACAATGCCGATAGGGGTGTACGCATCAATCAGAATGGAATGCTTCAGATTGCTCAGGAAGCAGAAGTTGAAGATAATTCGGAAGGGATAAAACAGATGATGGAGACTGTGAAAAAGATGGAAGAGGCGGATATCCAGTTGATCGAATTGCGTTTTTTTGAAAAACATTCCTTTGCTGAAGTGGCTGAAATTACAGAAAATAATGCGAAAGTAAAAGTATATCGTATTCTTGATAAATTAAAAAAAATATTGAAAAAAAATAATGTCTAAATTAAAATTCAATATCGATAAACCCGATCTGACGGATGAGCAGATTAACAAACACAAAGATTTTGATACGCTGATGTATAATTATCAATCAGCTACAAAACCATTGTATAAAACACCTTTGTACAAGAATAAAAAAGTGTTTGTTATTATTTTGTTGATTCTATTGGTGATGTTTGTGATCGTAGAATTACTCGAGAAAGAAGAGGAAGGTAAAGTACCAGTGAAAGCGGAGGAAACTAATTAGTTTTATTGACTTGTAACTTTCATCTTAAATAATGTAAGGTATCTCTTTTACTCTGTAAATTTATACCCTACTCCTCGGATGGAATGGAAATGTAGCGGCTCCCGCTGGTTTTTTTCAAAGTGTTTTCTAAAGGCAAGAATATAGTTGTCGATTGTTCGGGATGAAGGATAAGCATCTTTCCCCCAAACAGAATCTAAGATCTCTTCACGTGAAATAACTTCCCCTTTTCGTTCGATCAGTAATTTTAATAGTGCAATTTCTTTTTTACTTAATTGCGTTGTTCCGTTTATTCCTTCAATTTCATAGGTAATAAAGTTGATGGCATTGCCACCAAAAGAATACGTTTCAAGTGATTTTTTCTGATCTTGTTGCTGGTTTCCTCTTTTGATCAAAATTTGTACCCGCAAGAGCAACTCTTCTAAATTAAAAGGCTTCGTGAGATAATCATCGGCACCTAATTTTAATCCCTGAATTTTATCCGAACTGGATCCTTTTGCTGTTAAGAAAAGTAGGGGTACTTTGGTGTTTTCCTTACGGATCTGCTCGCATACATCAAATCCATTCATTTCAGGAAGCATTACATCTAAAACAATGAGATTAAATTCTCCTTTCCTGAATTCTTTTAATGCTTCTATTCCATTTGTAGCAGTAGAAACCGTGTATCCCTCCAATTCCAGGTTTAATTGGATGGTTTTTAAGAGGTGTTCCTCGTCTTCCACTAACAGGATATGCTTTGAACTCATATTGTGCAAAGATAGCAACAAACAATGTAAAAATAATCACAATTGCAAAGTGATTTATATCAGGATTTATAAGTTGCATTCCTCCAGGCCAGTGGAGAGTCGGCCAAAACAAAAGTCTCCTGCATTTGTTATTAAAGCAGACAAAGCGTAAATTTGTAACCTAAATTACTGATCATGCAAACTCCTGATATTTCTTCACTTTTATTGGATTCAAACCTTTCCAATGACTTAAAAAAAATTACTGAAAAAGTAATTACTAACCAGCGTATTTCATTTGACGATGGCGTGTTGTTATACGAAAAGGGAGAGCTTGGTTTTTTGGGTACTCTTGCAAATTATATCCGTGAAAGAAAGAATGGAAACAATGTTTATTTCAATCGTAATTTCCATATCGAGCCAACAAATATTTGCGTGTTCGATTGTAAATTCTGCTCCTATTCCCGCTTGTTAAAAAACAAAGAAGAAGGATGGGAATTGTCTGAAGATGAAATTCTTGATCTGGTTCGTAAGTATGATGGTAAGCCGGTTACCGAAGTTCATATTGTTGGCGGTGTTCATCCGAAGATGGGTTTGATGTATTTCGCAAATCTGATAAGCAAAATAAAAGAAATTCGTCCTGATATTCATGTGAAAGCATTTACTGCAGTAGAGTTGGATTATATGTGCAGAAAGGCGAAAGTGACTTACGAAGAAGGTTTAAGGATCTTGAAAGAACACGGACAAAATTCGTTACCGGGTGGTGGTGCCGAAATTTTTGATGAAACGATCCGTAAAGAAATCTGTGAAGATAAATGTACTGCATCCGAATGGTTAGAGATACATGAAACCGCGCATAAGTTAGGAATGCCATCAAATGCAACGATGTTGTACGGACATGTAGAAACATACAAACACCGCGTGGATCACATGAACCGCCTGCGTGAATTGCAGGATAAAACAAATGGATTCAACACATTCATTCCTTTGAAATTCAGAAATGGTGGAAACCAGATGAGCCACCTTACTGAAACAACAGTGATTGAAGATCTCCGCAACTATGCTGTAGCTCGAATCTTTATGGATAATTTCGGACATGTAAAAGCGTATTGGCCAATGATTGGAAGAACAACTGCTCAGCTTTCATTAGCTTTCGGAGTGGATGATATCGATGGTACAATTGATGATTCAACAAAGATCTATACGATGGCCGGATCGGAAGAGCAATCTCCAGCCTTGTCTACTCAACAACTTGTTGAGATGATCAAACAGGTTGGAAGAACGCCCATTGAACGCGATACACTTTATAATGTAATTACTGATTATAGTAATTATGATTTTAGCAAGGAAGACGTAGTTGCTTAAAAAGGAGTCATTTTTTTTATCGAATTCTTCGGCAAAATTGATGTAATGAATTTAATTTCCTTTAATAAATTTTCCTGAAGTTGTTTTTGCTCTTTCTTTATCAACTAAAGTGAGAAAATATATCCCATCCGGGTAATCTTTAATGTCAATAAAGATTCCCTTTTTAGGGTCGGTGACCATATGTTCATCTCTAATCTTTCCTGAAGCAGAATAAACTTTTAAGAGATAGTCGCCCAAAGGTTTATTCTCAAATTCAATGTGAATAGTTGTGTTTGCCGGATTAGGGAAAATACTTATTTCCGGATTTTCATAATCATGCTTTTGTATACCAATTGGCGGAACATCCCATATATACAAACTGTCGAACATGATCCCATCTTTATTGGTTTCGATGCCATCACTTTTAAATGTAAAGCGCCATTGCACTGTATCGCCATATTGAATATTAAAAGTAGGGTTAAATCCTGTTAGAAGAGCTGAAAAGTGTTTCCAGCCATTTGAGTTTCCTGAAAATACCGGTGCTGTGCCGGAATTCCATACTACATTCACCGAGAAAGATAAGGGATTGTTCAAGTCTATCCAAAGGCCACCATTGTCAGGTGAAAATTCTATTGAACCGATATCTGTCAGTGTATCTGAATTTACATTATAAGATCCTGAGATCAACATTTGGTTAACCATAGAAAATCCCAGATCGGCAACATGCGACAAGATAAAAGAAGATGTGTCATTCATTGGGTAAGTATTGGCGGTGTCGGTTATGACCACATTGGGTAACGAAAGTGCAGAAGAGAGGATTGCTTTGTTAGGAGTACCAATTTGCCAGATGCTATTTGCATTTGAAATTGTGTCGATAAATAGTTTATGTCGCGAGTCATTTTCATATACTCCTGTTCCTTCAAACGTGATGTTGTAATAATTCTGAGCGATTACAAAGGTGTTTGTAAGGGTTAGTAATATAAAAGTCAGTATTCGTTTGTTCATAGCTCAAAAAATTACGTAAAACGTATTTAAAAACTAATTTACTTTGTTTTTTAGACACGTGAGCTATGTTTTATTTTAATTTTCTGATTTTTTTTTATTTAATATCAATGGTCTTGAAGTATTTTGATGAAACACTTTTCGTTCCTTTTGAAAATGTTTCTCCATAGATATACCCTTTGTCGTTGAGTGTGCAGGTTACATATTCCATTGGAATACCTTCTATAGTCTGCTCGAAACGGAACGCATTGTAATTTCCCATTTTATAATCCTGTCCACTGTCGATCGAAATATTTTTTGACTTTAGCAAGTACAGTAAAAAACGCATGATCAATTCGTTTTTGTTTTCAATCGAGCAAGTGTCGCACTTAACAGTAAGTATACTCATAACAATTTCATTGTTAGCCGGAGTGGCACATTTATAGTTAGTTACTTTGAACACAATGTTATTCTCCTTTTGCTCTTCAATTGTCTTTGTCGGTTTGCTTGGTAGGTTCATGCTAAATCCTGAAAGGGTATCGTTTAATTGGAACGCTGTATTAATAACTTCCTGTTTTTCTTTTTCAACCCATTTCGCTTTTAATAGAGTAAAAATTGCAGCACTGATCAGGATAATGATTCCAATAATTAAAAAGATGAGTTTTTTATTTTTCATTTTTCTGTTTTTAAATAAGACGATATAGCGGTTATGAAACTTTTATACTTAGTTATTCCAATAAAAAAACGCTCCGAAACTATCGAAGCGTTTAGCTATTGAAATGTTCTTTTTTCGATTAACTGAATTACGATTTCAAAAATCCTAATATTTTCTCAACGCTGTCTTTCGCATCTCCATATAACATTTCAGAATTTTGTTTGTAGAACAAAGGATTGTCTTCACCGGAATAACCAGCTGACATAGACCGTTTCATAATGATCACTTTTTCAGCTTTCCATACTTCAATAACAGGCATTCCATAAATAGAACTAGCAGGATCGTCTTGAGCACTCGGGTTTACAACATCGTTTGCTCCAATTACCATAACTACATCTGTACTTGGCATGTCGTCATTGATCTCGTCCATTTCCAAAACAATATCATAAGGAACATTTGCTTCAGCTAACAATACATTCATATGACCAGGTAAACGACCGGCAACAGGGTGAATCGCAAAACGTACATTTTTTCCTGCTTTGCGTAATGTTTGTACCATCTCATAAATTGGGTATTGTGCTTTTGCAACAGCCATTCCATATCCCGGAACAATCACTACTGATTTTGCTTCTTTTAATAAGCCTGCAACCTCTTCGTGATTTACAGATGTAACTTCACCTTCAATTGCTTTTGCTTCTCCTTTTGCAGGTGCATTTCCAAAACCGCCTAAAATTACAGAGAAGAAAGAACGGTTCATTGCGTGACACATGTGGATGGAAAGAATCGCTCCGGAACTACCAACCAATGCTCCGGTAACAATTAATAAATCGTTACCCAACATAAAACCTGCTGCAGATGCTGCCCAACCTGAGTATGAATTTAACATACTTACAACTACCGGCATATCTCCACCACCAATCGCCATCACCAACATTATTCCGATAAAAGAAGAAATGGCTGTCATGATGTATAAATGGATCAATCCATTTGTACCTTCTGCAGATGCAAACAAAACACCCAAAACAATACATGCCAGCAATAGTGTAACATTTACAGCATGTCTGCCGGGATATAATAATGCTTTACTGCGAACCTTACCTTCTAATTTACCCCATGCAATAATCGATCCTGTGAACGTGATCGCGCCAATAAAAATACCGATGTACACTTCCACTAAATGGATAGTGTGTGCTGCTCCATGAAGTGATTGTGTTTTAGGATCCAGATACGAACCAAATCCAACC
>JBILYL010000105.1:0-8355 GCA_044377775.1 Bacteroidia bacterium | reverse complement strand
TATGGAAGTTTCTATTGGTCATGCCCTTATCTCCGATGCGTTGTATTTTGGATTAGAAAATACGATTCAATTGTATTTAAGAGAATTAAAATAGATGCTTAATTGAGCAACACCTGAAGGTTTCGATTATATTAACAAATAACGATTAACGATGAAATTATTTTACAGGAAATTCGGAGAGGGCCAGCCAATCATCATTTTGCACGGTTTATTCGGGCAGAGTGACAATTGGAATTCACTTGCAAAACAATTTGCGGAAAACGGATTTGAAGTATATACTTTAGATCAACGTAACCATGGACTTTCCCCACACAGTGATTTTTGGAACTATAAAGTGATGAGTGAAGATGTTTTCGAATTGATAACTGATTTGAATTTAAAAAATGTGATTCTTTTGGGTCATTCCATGGGTGGAAAAACGGCCATGCAATTTGCTGTTGATCATTCTGAGTGTCTTGATAAATTAGTAGTTGCGGATATTGCACCCAAATATTATCCGATGCATCATCAAGGTGTTTTGGAAGCATTACAAGCGGTTGATTTCAATGTTGTAAAAACGAGAAGAGAGGTAGAGGATGTGTTATCAAAATATATTTCGGATTTCGGGACAAAACAGTTTTTATTGAAAAATATTTTTTGGCTGGATGAAACTGAAATGGCATGGAGATTTAATTTAAAGGTGATCATTCAGCAAATAGAAAATGTGGGACAGGATGTCGAACACATTGGAGATGCAACTCCTTTAGATATCGTTTGTGATGTTCAAACATTATTTGTGAGAGGAGAAAATTCGAATTATATTTTGGATGAGGACATTGATCTTATTCTGGAGGTTTTCCCAAAAAGTATTTTAAACACAATTGCGGGTGCAGGGCATTGGTTGCATGCCGAAAAACCCAAAGAGTTTTTTGAATGTGTGATGCAGTTCATAAAATAAGCGCAACAAATTTTAACCACATAGGTTCATAGAAAAATAAAAAATACTTAAAATATTCAGAAACCGTTTCTATCAATTCTTCTAACAACTAATACAACTATCTATGTTTCTATGTGGTTAAAATTTTTGCTGATGTCAAATAAAAAAGCGCCACACATTGCTGTGTGACGCTTCCCTCTCATTTAACCTAATATTAATTAATCACCAACTTCACATTCTTTTTGCCTTGTTGGGAGGCAAACTCAAAGAGATAAATGCCTTTAGTCAAACCATTAATGTTCATGTTGATCGAATTGTTACCGCTGTTTACAGTTAACTCACTGTTGTAAACTATACGTCCAACCAGATCATACAATTTAACAGCTACATTTTGATTTTTTGATGCAGTATAATTCAACACAAAGTTTCCGTTGTTTGGATTTGGTGCAAGTAAAATTAAATCGTTCATTTCATTATCAGCAATTCCGGCAGTAATACATGGTGCAGGTGTGCCCGGTATTTTTGTCATTGTACTGAAATCGATATAACAAGCATATTGAACACTATCAATAAATGGATTGCGGTTGTTCTGAAGTGAATCTATAAAATCGTTACGAGCTATCTCATATGAGGATGGAGGATCTTGATAATGCCATCTTTTCAATAGATTTTGATCTTGTCCGTATGGTATACTTGCACTAATAGGGTTAGGAAACGACCAGTTGTTTCCGCTAACGCTATTATAGCATGTTGCTTCATACATTAATGCACGAGCTGCGTCCCCTTTTTGTACATCACGAGGTTCAAAAACCACCTGTCCATTTACATCTGTTCCTAATTTGCAACCCAAATAAGTATAGGAAGCTGTTACCACTTCTCCTAATGGATAATTACTTCGAATTGCATTTGCATCATTTTGATTCGCTGGAAATAAGTGATGATAATCATCGTATTCCGGTAATCCGCTGGCAGGATTTGTTGGCATCCAGTCGTGGCAATACGAATGCTCTCGGCTATAGCCGTTTACTGTCCAGTCGAATGGTTCGGTATAAATTTTTTCTTCACCACTGTAAACGCATGTCAATACGCGTTGATCACCGGTTGTATCGCGCGCTGCAAAAAGAGAAACCACTTTTGTTCCATAGTTGCTGTAGAACTGCTGAAAATGTGGATTTATTTTGTTGTGTAAATCTGTTACAAAGTTTGCACTTGCAGTAGAAACTGTATTGTAATACGTTGGTGGTTGCATTGATCCAGAACTTGTTACCATCCCCGTTAATGGGCTAGAACTTAAGTAATTTCTGAAGGATCCGGAACCGTTGTAAGTAAAAACAGAAAAGTAATAATTGGTGCTTGCAACAATATTAGTTGGCACGAATGCAGTAATTGAAGCGCTGCTAACAACCATTGAATTCCCAATTACATCACCACGTTGGTAAATTGTACCGTCAGCAGGAGTATCTGTGATGGCGGTTCCTGTTCTGCGCAAAATTATATAACCATCAGGAGAACCTGTTGCGGGAGTATAGGAAGCATTAAAGCGATACGACTTGATATTTGAGAAAGTCAACGCTGTTGCTTGTGCAGTTGGTTCAGATGCAAATGCTCCTCCGATACCATTAAAGTTGATCACATACGCTGCCTCATCAGCGTCATTGCTGTTGATTGTAATGATAGCATTTCTACTTCCTGCAACGGAAGGGGTAAAATTAATTATCAAGTTTCCTGTGCTTGTTGGTGCAACTGTAGAAGGCGCTGAACCAACAGTAAAATCAGTTGATGCAGGACCGGTGATTACAACAGAAGAAATATTTAGTGGGTTTGCAGTACCTAAATTTTCAATGGTAAACGTTGTTGGTAAAAGAGTGCTCACAGGAGAATTTGCAGTATACGTTCCTCCGGTCACAATTGTTGTAACACCTTGTTTAATGTTTATTTCTTGAGCGGGACCCGCGGCACCAGCATTGATAGTAACATCGTCAATTCCGATATTTCCTGAAACTTTATTCGTGTAATTAAAACGAATAAAACGACTTGCAGGATTGGGAATATCCGTAAAAAGGGTATAGGTGGCTGCCGGAGGGGTAGTAAATGTATGTAGGGTTGTCCAAGTAGTTCCCGCTACAGATTCTTCCACTATAAATGTACCACCGGAAAAACTATTTCCTGCAAGATAATATGTTAAGTTACCGGGCGCACTTGCAAAGTTGATGGTAACCATATCACCCGTATTATCAAATTTACATGCCGGTGGGGTAATGCCAGAAGCTGTATAAAATACAGTTCCTGTTTGTGTCCAACCTGTTGGTAAACCTATTGTAGTAAAACTCCAGGTAGTTGGTAATACCGCTTGTGCAATTGCAGTTATGTTTGTTGCGATGATAAATAATAAAGCGAAAAGCATTTTTTTACTTACGTTTATTTTACTTGTTTTTGAATGTGAACTTAATTCGTGTTTCATTTGAGTAATTATTAATTTTAAAATGTAATTTTTAATCCTGCATTAAAGCGTGTTCCCATTCCAATAAATCCGGTTGCAGAAGTTGCATCAAAACTATAATTGTTTAATGCATCACTGATATACAGCGTGTTTAATAAATTTGTTACACCTGCTGATACATTAAAGCGAAGTTTCCAATATTTGAAATTGTATCCGGCAAATAAATCCAACAACCCATAGGATGGCATTTTCCAGGATTCACGATCACGATTGTCTGTTTTTACTGCTCCGCTTGATAAATATGTTACCTGTAAATCTAACAAATTGTATTTCGAATAATTTTTTGTGAAATACGTATAACGGGCTTTAATATATAGGTTCTTAATGATTTCGTAGCGAACACTCCCACCCAATTGTATTTGTGCGGCATCCCCAACATGAACACCTTGTGCGCTGAATTGGATGGTGTCGGACGGCAAATCCGTATTCATGTCAAATAAATAAATTTCATCCGATGTGTTGAGTGTCCAATCACCAAAAGAGGCTAAGCCTTCAATTTCTATATTTCTAAAATATCTAGAAACAAAATCTAATTCAATTCCTTTGTGATTTTGGTTTAATCCGTTTGTATTGTAATAATATTCGTTTGAAGAAATACGAATTGTTGGAAAATCAGAAAGTGGTTTGTTTTTCCAGTCGGTATAGTATACGTTGACATTTGCAGCAAATAATTTGCTTTTATATCCATATCCTAATTCAAGAGAAATAACTTCCTGCCTTTTAGCTTTTGGATTTTCAATATTTCCAGTTGTAAAAACCAAATCAAATTTAGGAGCCAGTATTAAAAACCCTGTATTCAAATATACATTGTGATGTGCATTGATATTATAGTTTGCTCCTGCCTTTATAGTATACCCTAAAAACCATTTACGATCGGTCATTGATGTTTTAGCTTCGGGAGAATACGATGTGTATTGTGTTCCATTGTATGTTACTGTATCTTCAAAACCAACAGCTTGTATTAAAGTTGTATCAGACAATACAATGTCTTTCTTTTTAAAATAATCTTTTCGTTGATATCCAGTTTCCGAAACACTACCTGTAGCAAATGCACTCCATTTCTTTTTTTTGTATTCAACTTGTGCAAATGCACCGCCCCACATTACGGTTCCTTCATAGTTTCGCAAAATTTTATCTCCTTTGCGTTTCATCTGATACTGAAAATTAGGATCGCCTAAAAATGTTCCGCCTGGCTGATTGGGGTCTGTATGATTTTCGTAATAATCGCCACCTAATAAATCATATACCTCTGTATAATGAATTCCTTTATAATAACGTGCGTCAATTCCTATCAATGCCGACCAAGCAGTATCAATTTGATAACTTAATGAAGATAAAGCGCCATACCAGTAATGGTTGTTGATAGAACTCTGAATAATGTTGGTTGATTTGTGTTCGGTGGAACTATATAATCCATCCACATTGTAAGCGTTGTTATTGTAAATTGCATCGAAATCAATTTGTCCGGTATTTTTATCTGGTGTTACTGTGTTTACTAATCTAGTCCCGCCTCCTTTACCGATGGAAACATAAGCTATAGACGACAGGTATAATTTTTTATTAATGTTCCAGAAATGTGATAAGTTAAATTGTGGTTTATGGAAATAATTGATGCGTTCATTAAATGGTTTACCATCTAATACACCCCAATGAGGGTTGTACTTTCTTCCCATTTCTCCGTTTAGGTTATTGGTGTATTGATTGTTATCAACAACACTATCCGCATTAATACCTAAACTACTGGCAAAATCACGGTTGTAAATCGGAAATAAAATTCCGGTAGCTCTTTGCCCATGTCTTTGAGGAGCTCCATTGCCACTTAAGCTGATCAAATGTTTTCCTACACGTTTTTGTATTTTTAAAAAATATGAATATGCCTCCACCCATGTTTGATCGATATAACCATCACCTGCTTTTCGAGTTGCCGCACCTGTAATTCCCCATCCACCTTTTAATTGTCCGGTATTGAAACCAATTCCAGTTTTATAAGTAAGATCGCTCATTACTTCTTGTTTAATACTTATTTCTTTTCTTGAATCAATACCTTTTGTAATAATATTCATTGTGCCACCAACAGAAGCAATGGCAAGTTTTGATGCACCTAATCCTCGTTGAACTTGCATTGTTCTGGTAATATCTCCCAATCCATCCCAATTGCTCCAATACACTTGTCCATTTTCCATATCATTTACTGGAACACCATCAACCATTACAGCAATATTTCTTTGATCAAATCCTCGAATATTTACACGTGAATCTCCGCTTCCTCCGCCCGATTCGGTTGCATATGCACCTGGAGTGGAATTTAAAAGCATTGGTAAATCACGAGACCCAAGTTCTTCTTGAATTTGTTTTGTTGAGATGGTAGAAAAAGCAATAGGAGTATCTCTTGTTCTTGCAACATCGGCAACTACTTCTACTTCATTAAGTGTTTTTGTTTCTAATGCAAAATTTAGAACAACAGCTTTTCTACCGACTTTTATTTTTTGTTTTTGTGGTTCAAAACCAACATAAGTAATAGAAACGGTATAGGAGCCGGAATCTACTTTAATGGAATAATTCCCGTTGATATCTGTGATGGCTACTTTCCCTTCAGCCACCATAACGCTAGCGCCAACAACGGTTTCTCCGCTTACAACATCTTTAACGATTCCTCTTATTTCTCCGCCAGTTTGCGCGTAATTTGAAAAAGCAATACAGATGAAGAGTAAAAGTAGGCTAACTTTTTTCATGGAAATGAGCAATAAAAAAACTGCTGAAGTATGATTGACCTCAGCGGTTTTAATTTTAAATTACTTTATGGAGAGTTTAACAACCGTAGATTTTCCTTTTTCAAATGAAACCTTTACAAAATAAACTCCTTTTGAAAGTTCAGTTGTATCCAATAACATTGTTTTATCATTTTTATTTCCTGTTTTGTTGATCACCACTTGCCCAACCATATTAACGATTTCTGCAGTTACAATTCCTTCAGATGATGAAATTGATACAGAACCACCGTTAGATGGATTAGGGAAAATTAAAACAGAAATAGTATTATCAACTTCGCTGATTCCAGCAGTAGGGCACGTACAAGTATGAGAATTCAAACCTGTCCATGTGTTTTTCGGTAATGAATCCCATTGCACACTAGGGTCAAATGTTGTAGGGTTAGAAGTAACACCACCAGTAATACTTGCTTTTCTTTGTAATGTATGATCTTTTGTCCAATACGCACCAGCACCATCATTGAAAGGAAATACATCCGTCCAGCTAGCTCCTGGGTCTTCACCAATTTTACCAAGGATGTCCAATTTTTGTCCGGCTTTTTCTAATGTGATTGCATCATCACCATTCATATAGGTAGGAGCAGGATATACACCATCTAATAAATCAGCTATTGCTTGCAATGCGGGGCTACATGCAGGAGATGTACCACTTGTAGTGGTTTGTCCGTTTGCAATTACAAATGCTTGACCCGCAGCAATTGTTCCACTTAAACTTAATGTTCCACCTGCAGTAAATGTTGTCGCTCCGTTAGAGTAGCGATTTAAGGAGTAGCCGCTCAAGTTAATGGGGTTAGGTGTTGGATTAAAAATTTCCAATGCTTTATCGTTTCCTGTTCCGTCAACATATTCCGAAATAAATAATTCATTGCATTGAGCATTAGCAGCCGAATAAAGCGCTAAAGCGAAAACTGATAGTAAAAGTTTTTTCATGATGTTTTGTTTTAAATAAATTGTTAAAAGCCGAACGGGAGCGGTTTCGGAATACTCTTCGGTTGAAGAATTCTTGTAGGTTGTTCGCTTCCTTTTTAATTACACTGCAAATGTACCATCTTTTTTTAGATGACAATTCCTAATTCCCTAATCTATTTAACAGATAATGAACAGATAACATATTTTTTACATTAGTAGCTTGGTATTTTTAATTATCTCTTACTTTTGCATCCCGATAGCTTTCGGGATATTTAACATAAAACAATACAACTATGAGCAAAGGACCAATTTCAAATTTTATTGAAAAACATTATAAACACTTTAATGCCGCAGCTTTGGTAGATGCTGCCAAAGGCTATGAAACGCATTTAACTGAAGGTGGAAAAATGATGGTGACCCTTGCGGGTGCCATGAGTACTGCCGAATTGGGTAAATCATTAGCGGAGATGATCCGTCAGGGGAAAATTGATATTATTTCCTGCACTGGCGCTAACTTGGAAGAGGATATCATGAATTTAGTTGCTCATTCTCATTATAAGCGTGTTCCCAATTATCGTGATCTTTCTCCTCAGGATGAGTGGGATCTGTTGGAAAATCACTATAACCGTGTTACAGATACGTGTATTCCCGAGGAAGAAGCTTTCCGCAGGTTACAAAAGCACATTCATAAAATATGGAAAGATGCTGATGATAAAGGTGAACGTTTTTTTCCTCATGAATTCATGTACAAGATCTTGTTGAGTGGCGAATTGCAGCAATATTATGAGATCGATCCGAAAGATTCATGGATGCTGGCTGCCGCTGAGCGCAATTTGCCAATGGTTGTTCCGGGTTGGGAAGATTCTACTATGGGAAATATTTTTGCCTCTTATGTTATCAAAAAGGAAATTAAAGCATCTACAATGAAGTCCGGTATCGAATACATGGCTTGGTTAGCAGATTGGTATCCTAAGAATTCCGGTGGAAAAGGAATTGGTTTTTTCCAGATCGGTGGTGGTATTGCAGGTGATTTCCCTATATGTGTTGTTCCAATGCTTTATCAGGATATGGAAATGACTGATGTGCCTTTCTGGAGTTATTTCTGCCAGATTTCTGATTCTACCACCAGTTATGGTTCTTATTCCGGAGCGGTTCCGAACGAAAAGATCACTTGGGGTAAATTAGATATCCATACTCCTAAATTTATTGTGGAAAGTGATGCGACTATTGTTGCGCCCTTGATGTTTGCATGGATTTTGGGT
>JBILYL010000368.1:0-2789 GCA_044377775.1 Bacteroidia bacterium | reverse complement strand
CGAACTGACAATCGACTGTGCTCGAACTGACTTAGGACAAACACTTTTCTTACTTATATTCATCTCGTTCTCGACTCCGCTCGAACTGACAATCGACTCCGCTCGAACTGACAGCACAGGAAGAACCTCTCCAAACGAAATTACTTTATTTGTCATTTCGAGCGGAGTCGAGAAGTTCAGTTTTTTTAACATCAGCTTTACCCAAATTATATTACATTTGCGATATAAAACAGAATCATCAAATGAGTAAAGAGACAAAAAAACAGCCGGGTTTTGCTTTCACAAAAGAAAACTATCGCATCCTTATCGTTGGAGTTATAATCGTTGCTATTGGCTATATGCTTATGGTAGGCGGAGGTGCAGCAAGTCCGAATGAGTTTCATGAAGATGAGATCTTTAGTTTCAGAAGAATTACCTTATCTCCAATTGTTATCCTTATCGGTTTTGTGGTGGTGCTTTATGCCATCATGAAAAAATCAAAATCATAATCAATCAGAAAATTATTAAAATGTGTCGATTTGGAAATGAATTAGGCACATTTTTTATTTTATAACGCTCCAATTTCTAATGACATATATTCAGGCTATTATTATTGCCATCATTGAAGGCTTAACAGAGTTTTTGCCGGTTTCTTCCACCGGACATATGATTTTAGCTGATTCGTTGATGCACATTCAGGACAAGGAATTTGCAAAAACATTTGAGATCGTTATTCAGCTCGGAGCGATTATGGCTGTTTTGCTGATCTACTTCAAACGTTTTTTTGTAGGCATCACTATTTATCTGAAGCTGGGTGTAGCTTTTCTTCCAACCGGAATCATTGGTTTTTTAGCATATAAAACAATAAAGCTTTACCTTTTTAATCCCTACACCGTAAGCATTTCATTAATTGTTGGTGGCGTGGTGTTGATTTTGCTGGATAAATGGAGTGAGCAAAAAGAATCGGAATACAAACAAGTAGAAGACATCAGTTATGTGGGAGCACTAAAAATCGGTTTGATTCAATGTGTGTCGATGGTACCAGGTGTTTCAAGAGCAGCAGCAACCATTTTTGGTGGAGTATTCTCTGGATTCGACCGCAAACAGGCAGCCGAATTTTCCTTTTTGTTGGCTATTCCTACAATGTTTGCCGCTTCAGGGTACGATTTATTAAAAGAGAAAGATAACATTCACAGTGAAGATCTTTCACTGATGCTTGTTGGAGGATTTGTTGCGTTTATTGTTGCTATTTTTGCAATAAAAGGATTCATCGCTTTTTTAAATAAATACGGATTTAAGCATTTTGGCTATTACCGGATTATTCTAGGTGTTTTATTCCTTGCCTATGCGATCAGCACAGGCTTGCAACTTACGGCATAAAATACAATGGCAGATTTCAGAACAGGAGAAGTCCTTCTTATTCATAAACCGCTAAAATGGACATCTTTCCAGGTGGTGAATAAAATGAAATGGCTGATCAAAAATCACCCTTCTTTATTACTTGATGGAAAAAGAGTGCAGCCCAAAATCGGCCATGCAGGAACGCTGGATCCATTGGCAACAGGATTGTTGATTGTTTGCACAGGAAAGCAAACGAAAAATATTGAAAGTTATCAGGCACAAGAAAAAGAATACACTGGAACTTTTTACATTGGCGCCACAACTCCCTGCTATGATCTTGAAAAAGAGATTGATGCTACCTTTCCGATAGCCCATATAACGGAGGAGCAGATCCGGGAAACAACGAATCAATTCACTGGAAAGATCCAACAAACCCCACCATTATATTCCGCAATAAAAATTGGCGGTAAAAGAGCATATGATATTGCCCGTGCTGGTGAAACAGCAGAGATCAAACCCAAGGAAATTGAAATAACAGTTTTTGAGATCACACGTATAGCCTTGCCGGAGGTGGATTTTAGGGTTGTTTGCAGTAAAGGAACCTATATTCGGTCGCTGGCAAGAGATTTTGGCTTGGCTCTGAACAGTGGCGCTCACCTTACTGCATTGTGCAGAACACGGATCGGAGATTATAAATTAACTGAATCGATGAGTATCGAAGAGTTTGAAAATAGTTTAGAGGTCGATGAAGTATCAGAAACTTAAAGTAATAATAGTATTTCTTTCTTTTAAATTCTTTAACAAAAAAAAGAGTTCCAAAATATTTGGAACTCTTTTTTTATTGCTTGAATACTTTATTTACCACCAACCAATTGTAGTATAAGAAACAGTTTGTGGTTGATTGTTACCATAAGCAACTCCAATATCGCGATATGCTTTAATCATCTCACTAGTTTGTTGTTGTTCTTTTACTTTAAAAGCCCACTCACGTTTGTCTATCTCGTTCACTTTCTTAGCAATTTTTGCATGTAATGCTTTTGCTTCACCATAGCAAGAAGCAGAAGGCTCGATCTGAGCAAGGATTGCTCCTGCATTATCAGCTGCAGCCATATCTTGACTTGCATTCCAAATTCCGGTTGCTTCAGCCAATTTCAATTTACATTCTCTGTCAATTTTCTTTTGGTACATAGGAGCAACTGCTGTCATACATTTGTCAAAACACTCTTTACAAACATCAGGAACTGAAACTAATTTGAAGATAGCTTCATCGTATTTATCCTGAGATGCCATTGTTTGAGCCTCTTTGATAATGAAATCACATTTGCTGTTGTAGTAAGCCATGATTTTCTTTTTACCTTCTTCCACAAAAGATTGCAAAGCAGGATCACTTGGTTTTACCATTTTGATCGCTTCGATGTAAGCTTTTGTTTCGTTTGTTCCAACTCCTTTAACGGATACGGATTTGCTAG
>JBILYL010000412.1:0-2790 GCA_044377775.1 Bacteroidia bacterium | reverse complement strand
CTCTTAATTTGTGTATAGTCAATAACATCCGGGATATCCAAAGACTCTAGTCGATCCAATTTTAATGCGTGTTCTTCTTCTCTCTCTATATATCCATCATACTTTATGTGAATTTCTGCCTGTTCTATACTTTCCATTAAACAAGTGTTTGCAAGATCTGAAAAACTTGGAGAAACAGCCAAAATATCCTCTACACTAATGTGAGGCCTAGATAATACAGAGGCAAGTTTTACTTGTTGAGATAGAATAGCGCTTCCTTTTTCTTCTAACATTGGATTAACTACGCTTGGTGAGACGCCCGTTTTCTTCAAGCAATCCAACAATAACGTTGTTTCACGAGTCTTCTGCTGCATTAAAGCAAGCTCATTATCTCCATTCAAGCCTAACGAATATCCTAATGCTGTTAAGCGAACATCAGCATTGTCTTGACGCAATAATATACGATATTCCGCTCTACTCGTAAACATACGATATGGTTCTTCAGTACCCTTTGTTATTAAATCATCGATTAGTACACCGATATATGCCTCACTTCTTTTCAATATAAATGGATTCTCACCATTAATTTTAAGGTGTGCATTTATTCCAGCCATTAAACCTTGGCAGGCGGCCTCCTCGTATCCTGTGGTACCATTTATCTGACCAGCAAAATACAAATTAGCAATCAGTTTTGTTTCTAACGTATGTGTTAATTGAGTTGGTTGAAAATAATCATACTCAATAGCATAGCCAGGACGAAACATTTTCGCGTTTTCAAAACCTACAATACTCCTAATTGCTGTAAGTTGTACTTCTTCAGGTAAGGAAGTACTAAAACCATTAACATATATCTCTACTGTATTCCAACCTTCTGGCTCAACAAAAATTTGATGCCTATCCCGGTCAGCAAAACGATTAATTTTATCCTCAATACTTGGACAATAGCGTGGTCCTGTACTTTGTATGGAACCATTAAACATTGGAGAACGATCGAATCCAGTACGCAATAAATCGTGAGTTAATTCATTGGTATATGTTATATAACAGCTTCTTTGCTTACTCAACGGTACCGTATCAGAAAAACTAAATTTTGAAGGGTTTGCATCTCCCAACTGTTCTTCCATTAGATCATAATTCAAAGAACGTCCATCAACCCTCGGCGGTGTTCCTGTCTTCATTCTACCCGCAACAAATCCATAAGAAATTAAATCTTCAGTTACACCTACAGAAGCTTTTTCAGCAGCCCGGCCACCTCCTAATTGTTTTTCACCAATATGAATCAATCCATTCAAAAAAGTTCCATTCGTCAGGATTACCGATTTTGAATAAATATCAAGACCTAAACTAGTTTTAACACCTTTAATAACATTATTCTCAACGATTATTCCATTGCACGTGTCTTGCCAGAAATCTACGTTTGGGTTTCTTTCCAATAGTAATCTCCATTCTTCAGCAAAAAGCATCCTATCATTTTGTGTTCTAGGAGACCACATTGCAGGACCTTTGGATCTGTTCAACATACGAAATTGAATAGCACTCTTATCGCTTACAATACCAGAGCCACCACCTAAGGCATCGATTTCTCTAACTATTTGCCCTTTTGCCACACCCCCCATAGCAGGATTACAACTCATTTGTGCAATGGTATTCATGTTCATTGTTACCAACAAAACCTTACTACCCATTTTCGCAGCAGCGTTTGCTGCCTCGCATCCAGCGTGACCAGCACCAACAACTATTACATCGTAAAATCCTAACATAGCAATTGTTTCACGTGGAACAAATTAATTCAAATATTTATTTTCTAGAGATCGCATATTTTCTTCCTCTTCTTTTGTTTTATCTTTATGTCCACAAAGGTGCAAAACCCCATGAATCATAACCCGTTTCAATTCCTGGAGAAAAGGGCTGTCAAACGTTGCGGCATTCTCTCTAACACGATCCACTGATATGAACAAGTCTCCAGAGATTATGTTTTCCTCGCAATAATCAAACGTTATGATATCTGTATAGTAATCATGATTCAAATGTTTCTTATTCATCTCTAATAGATATCCATCGGTTACAAAGATAACTGTAATATCACCTAAAAGAAAACCCTCCTCCTGAATAGTTTTAGACAAGGATAAAACAAAAAATTCCGGATTAAACTCCGGAACTTCAACATTAATCATCTCAATTTCAATCATTTAACAAAATATAGACTAACACTTGATCCTGATTCCTCAAATTCAACATCATCAGACAAACTTTTCATTAAAAACACACCACGTCCATTCTCTTTTAATAAATTTTCCGGCGCGGTAGGGTCAGGTAAATTTTGAAAATCAAACCCTTTACCTTGGTCTTTCACATTAAAACAAAATTCAGAAGGCTGATCTCCCACAGAAACATCCACTTGTAGATGTGTATTAAATTCATTTCCATGCTGAATGGCGTTGTTTACAGCCTCCGTCACAGCGATTAATACATTACCGTATGCATCTTCTTGTACACCCAGATTTCCACATACACGATCCACCAAGTTTTCCACTTCTACCAATGCTGAAAAATCAGATGGTATTTGTAGCGAATCAATTATTTTATATCCCTCTTTCATATATAAGAACAAAATTATTTCATATTGAAATACTGATTTGCTTTATCCTTGTAATACTTTCTATACAAAGGATCGGCAGAGCGCAATATTTCTGTTTGCTTCAACTTTTCTTTGTTATACTCATCAAATCTAATTTTGTTACCAGAAAAATCATCTTTTCCCGCTTTAGACTCTCTTTTTTCTTCAAAACCCCTATCCATCAATGCTTTTTC
>JBILYL010000104.1:0-8464 GCA_044377775.1 Bacteroidia bacterium | reverse complement strand
ATGGTGATGATCAGGAATTGTTTGAACACCTCCGGATAGTTGTCGATAAAGGGCAAGGCCTGTTACGAATTGATAAATTTATCATGAATCGTACTGAAAATGCTACGCGTTCAAAAATTCAACAAGCGGCTGAGAGTGGTAATATTCTGGTAAATGATAAACCGGTAAAATCCAACTACAAAGTAAAACCGTTTGATGTTATTACTGTAGTATTCGCTCATCCTCCTCGTGAGATTGAATTAATTGCACAAAATATCCCGCTACAAATTGTATTTGAGGATGACGATCTGATCATCATTAATAAAGTTCCCGGTATGGTTGTTCATCCCGGTTACGGAAACTATTCAGGGACTTTAGTTAACGCGTTGGTATATCATTTTCAGCAATTGCCAACCAGTAATTATGCAGCCACTACGAAGGCTACAAAAAAATCCAAAGAACAAGCATTGCTTCGACCGGGTTTGGTTCACCGTATTGATAAAAATACCAGTGGGATAATGGTAATTGCGAAGAGTGAACCTGCAATGGTAAAACTGGCAAAAGATTTCTTCGACAGAAACCTTGACAGGATCTATTATGCGTTGGTTTGGGGTGATTTTAAAGAAGATGAAGGAACCATTACCGGAAATATAGGAAGACATTTAAAGGACAGAAAAAAAATGGATGTTTTTCCTCCTGATAGTGAGGAAGGAAAACATGCGGTTACTCATTATAAAGTTCTTGAACGTTTTGGTTATGTGACGTTAATCCAATGTAAACTTGAAACGGGTCGTACTCATCAAATCCGGGCACATTTACAACACATCGGTCATTCTTTATTTAATGATGAAACCTATGGTGGAAACCGTATTTTGAAAGGAACAACTTTTGCTAAATATAAGCAGTTTGTAGATAATTGTTTTGATATTTTGCCTCGTCATGCGCTGCATGCAAAGTCATTAGGTTTTAATCACCCGATAACAGGAAAATATATAAATTTCGATTCTGAATTGCCCGATGATATGCAATCGGTAATTAACAAGTGGAGAGGTTATTCTGTTTCGATGGCTTTGGAAGAGTAATCGGAGTAAAGTGGAAATTGATTATTCTATGTTTCGTTTTTATAATTTAGTATCTACTTTATCAATTTAATTTTTTAATTTTAAATATATTAAATCATTCAGATCATGGAATTCTCTGCTCAACAAATTGCGGGTCTATTGCAAGGACAAATAGAAGGCGATGAATCAATTAAAATTAGCAAACTTTCTAAAATTGAAGAAGGCGTTCCTGGCTCCATTTCTTTTTTAGCTAATCCCAAATACACACAATATATTTATTCTACTAAAGCGTCTTTAGTAATAGTAAGTAAAGATCTTGTCCTGACAGCTCCCGTAACAGCAACATTAATAAGGGTAGAAAGTCCTGAAACTGCATTTTCAAAATTGCTTGAAATGTATAATCAGGTAAAATTGAATAAAACAGGGATCTCTAAACATGCATTTATTTCTGAAAGTGCAAGCGTTGGTGCTAATATCTATGCAGGTGAATTTTCAGTGATCAGTGATAATGTAAAGATCGGAAACAATGTTAAAATATATCCTCAGGTATTTGTTGGAGAAAATGTAGTGATCGGAGATAACACGACCTTATTTGCAGGCGTTAAAATTTATTCCGAAACACAGATCGGAAACGATTGCATCATACATTCAGGAACCGTAATCGGTAGCGATGGTTTCAGATTTAATCCGCAGAATGACAATCAAAAAATTCCTCAAATAGGAAACGTTATCATCGAAGACAATGTTGAGATTGGTGCGAATTGCGCGATAGACAGAGCTACTTTGGGATCTACAATTATACGTAAAGGTGTAAAATTTGATAACCTGATTCATATTGCACATAATGTTGAAGTGGGTGAGAATACCTATATTGCTGCACAAGGTGTTGTTGCCGGGTCTACAAAAATCGGTAAAAATTGCATGTTTAGCGGGCAGGTTGGAATTGTAGGTCATTTGGATATCGCAGATCAGACGATGATAACAGCACAGTCGGGAATCTCAAAAAATATTACTAAAAAGGGAGAAGTTTATATGGGTTCTCCTGCATTCGAAGCAGGAAAATATCGCAAAGCGTATATTCATTTCAGAAATCTGGATGCGATTGTTCAACGAATAGATAAACTTGAAAAACAAGATAAGATTGCCGAAAAGAGCTAATTATCCCGAATGTATTATGTATTAATAGTTCAATGAAATTCGTCAGGCAGGTTTTGTCTGGCGATTTTTTATTTAGAGAGGTTTAATTCTGAAAGCGAAATCATTCTATTCTGATCCGAATCCCATAACTTAAGTCGTAAACAAGAAATGATGTCTGATAATTTGAACGAAGTAATTTTAGCTTCCTGAAGTTCCTTAATGCTTTTCATCGTTTCCGGTAAACGGTAGAAAGGAATCCGCGCATTCAAATGATGGATGTGGTGGTAGCCGATGTTAGCTGTTATCCATGTTAAAACAGGATTCATTTTTAAAAAGCTGGATGAATCCAATGCCGCATTTGCATAGGTCCATTCCTCATTACTTTTGAATATTACACCGGGAAATGTGTGTTGAGCATAGAACAGATAGGCCCCGATCATGTGTGAAATAAAGAATGGTAAGAAGAAGGCAAGAAACCAGGTGAGTGGGCCGGCATAAATAAATAAAGTTACTGCTATTCCAATGTGAATGATCAAGGTCGCTAGTGAATCCCAATGTCTTTTAGGACTACTGATGAATGATTGAATGCACATTCCGTAGATGAACATTGTTAAATAAGCAAATATCATGTTGAAAGGATGGCGGATTGCAAGGTAAATGCGTCTTTCACTTTTTGAGGACTCCATGAACTTTTGTTTCGTCATTATTGGAAACGATCCGATGTTGGCGCTGAATAGTTTAGCATTGTTATTATGGTGAAAGTCATGTGAACGTTTCCAGATGCTTGGAGGAGTTAACATGTAAATGCCATAAATTGTAAAAATGAAGTTCGCTAAATAGGATTTTTGAAGAATAGAGTGGTGCTGGTAATCATGAAAAATCATGAAGAAGCGTGTTAAAAATATTGCACTGCATATGCTGGAAATAATTTTCCCATAAATAGTGGGTACAAAATAGGTGCCCAGCAATGATGCTATTAAAAAAATGAAGGCAGTGAGGGTATAAAACCAACTTTTCCAGCGAATTTCTTTAGCAAATGGTTTTGTAGCAAGAATAAGTTCTTTTCCTTTAAGCATGTGTGCAAAGATAATAAGAATTTAGAATAAAAAAAAGTAAAAGTGTAAGCATTAATCTCTCTATTTACTTGTTTTTAAGAATATTACGATAAAGCGTAAAATAACAAAGCCTAATATTGATTATTGGTCTTTGTATGTTTTCAGAAATATAAATCTTAATGCTTCAATTTATTCTTAAATACTTTTTTAAATTTTTCTACTTTGGGTTGAATTACGAATTGGCAATAGGATTCAGAACCATTTTGATTAAAATAATTCTGGTGGTAATCTTCCGCTTTGTAAAACGGTCCGATCGGACTGATTTCAGTCACTATAGGTTTCTCAAATGCCCCGGAAGCATTTAACTCTTTTTTATATTTTTCTGCAAGGCGCTTTTGTTCTTCATTGTGATAATATATTACGGATCTGTATTGGGTACCAATGTCATTTCCTTGTCTGTTAAGTTGTGTTGGGTCATGCGATTGCCAGAATGCCGCCAACAGTTCATCGTACGAAATTTTAGCAGGATCATACACTATCTGGCAAACTTCTGCATGTCCGGTTGTACCGTTACAAACTTCACGATAAGCCGGATTTTTAACTGTTCCTCCTGAAAATCCGGAAGACACCGAGATAACTCCATCTAAAATTTGAAATTGTGCTTCCACGCACCAAAAACATCCCGCTCCGAAAGTTGCTGTATCCATAGTTGTGTAAGTTTTACTTTCCGTTATTGTGGTTTTTTCTCCTGACAGATTTTTTTGTTCTGTTTCTTTCTGCTTACAGGATACATTTATATTTGTTAGAAACAAAAATAGGATCAGTTTGTTCATTTAATGTTCAGATTTATGAATAAAAAAAGAGGTACCGGACCTCTGATTTTATGCGTAATTAATTTTTTATTTTTTTGGAGGTTCCGTTGTAGTTGGTGGAGTCGTACTAGATTTCTTGTTTTTGTTTTTATTGCTTTTAGGAATCCCTTGTTCAGTTATTGCCATTCTTGTTGACCCGCTGCTGTCTTTTTTTGCATCCTTTTTTGAGCTAGAACTTTCTGCTTTCGGACTGCTTTTTACAGGCTCCTGTTTTTCAGATGCTTTAGGAGTTTCCTGCTTTTCAGAAACCTTTTCAGCTTCTTTTTTTATTTCCTCCTGAGCTAACAAAGAAGTACTTAAGCATATTCCGGAAGCTAATAATGTTAGTTTTAGTAATTTTTTCATTTTTATTTATTGTTGTTTTTATGGAATTAAAACAAAGATAGTGCCAGAAGGTAAATTACTTTAATAGTTCCAGTGCCTCCTGAATCGTAATATATTCGCCATTAAAGAATGCTAGTATAAATGCATCATCAATTCCGTTTTTTACTAATTCATTCTTTGCCGATTGGGCAGCTGCGTAATCTGAAAAAGGACCAACAGTAAATCTGTTTAAGCCTGTAGGAGTAATTTCTTTTGATATTCCTTTTACAGATTGAAATTTAGCTGCTTTTTCCGGAGGAGGTTCATTTTTGAAAACACCTACTTGTATCTTAAACGTAACTAATTTTTTATTTACAGCACTTACTGCGGAATTATCAGATGTTGTCTGTTCAACAATATCTTCCTTCTTTTGGGGAGTCGCACCGGCTTCCATTAAAGTTACCCGTTTTCCATCCTTATAAGCAGTTATAAATGCACCTTGGTAACCTTTTAGTAATAAGTCAACTTTGTGTTTTGCAGCAGCATCAAACGTGGTAAAAGAACCGGTCATGTATTTGTAGAGTCCGTCATCCGTTTTTATTTCGATCAGATCGTTGATGTCTTTAAAGACATTTTTAGATAATCGATTCTTGTATGCGCCCAATTGAACTCTAAGAACGATCCCTTTTGAATCAGTAGAAGAAACGTTAGGAATGGAAGTGTTAGATGTATTGTTTGAATTCGAATTGTTGGTTACAGCTGTATTGTTCGTATTATTAGATGTTGTGGTGGTATTGTTTGTTGCAGCATTATTTGTTGTGCTATTATTCGTGTTGCTTGTTACTGCTGTATTTGTTGCTGTTGTATTTGTAGTATTAGTTAAATTGTTATTCGCAGAAGCTGTTGTATTGTTTGCTGGCTGAGAAGAATAGGCTGGTGCAGCATAGAATTTGCCATTTTGTTTATAAACAACTTTGGCATCCGTTAATCCTTGTTCAACCAATTGCTTTTTACGGATTTCGGCATCCAGTAAATTGTTAAATTTTCCTGCTGTATAGGTTGTAGTTGAGTCGTCAATATTTGTGCTTGAAATATCACCAATACTTAAAAATTTGGTCATTAATTCTGGAGGAAGTCCCTTTTTGAAAGTACCAATTTCTACACTGTACTCTTTTTGATATAAACTATTATAAAGTTCCTTTCCATTGTGATCATGTCTTACAACAGTTGCAAAAGCACCGGTTGAGTCCATATAAAAACGATACTTATAATCTATGATAGAGTCATTTAACTGAACACCCTTCACGTCTACAAATGAATCCTTTGGGGAATCTAATTCATCGTCTTTATAATTAGGAACATTGTCATTATCATCATCTAGAGGACATCCTTTAGCATCTACCGGAACGCCTTCAGGAGTTCCCTGACAAGAATCGTTCGCATCACTTACGCCATCTTTGTCTAAGTCAGAAAGATCAAGTGCAAAAAAGTCTACATCCTTAAAGGTATCCTCATCCATCTCGCCCTCTTTCTTTTCTTTCATTCCAAAGTTGTAATGTAAAGAAAAAGAACTCATCATAAATT
Source organism: Bacteroidia bacterium (assembly GCA_044377775.1). GTDB lineage: Bacteria > Bacteroidota > Bacteroidia > 2-12-FULL-35-15 > 2-12-FULL-35-15 > 2-12-FULL-35-15. The sequence goes on along the minus strand of JBILYL010000104.1, from coordinate 2,473 downwards.
TATCGTTACTTTTTTTACCTACGCGATCACCGATACTTTCGTTAGAGATGCCGTCAATATAATCGGTAAGCGTAAAGTGCATAGTTGCACCAATCTTAAAATCCCAAAAATCATTGAGTTTAAACATTACACCGGCTCCAACAGGAATTGCCCAAGAGCGTTCTGCATATTTTCCAAATCCATCGATATTCATTTCGCGGATATCTGATTCGTATTTATAGTCGCGCTGGATTTCAACAGCCATACTTGCCGTTGGGGCACTTTGGTCAATATTGCGAATTGTTCCGTCAGACCAGTAGTAATACCTATTACCATTTCCATCAAAAATGTCTGTTTTTGAAAGAAATTCAAAAGATTCGAATCCTAATGAAATATAAGGACTCGCATCTCTTTTGGCAGGCAAAAAGTTGTCAAAGTTATATAGTAAATTGATTCCACCTACGCGAATTTCAGATTCGAAATTCAAGTTCCTGTTATTGGGTGCAGCACGTTCGTTTGCCCCTAATTTACCGAATAAAGCATAAAAATTTACCTGTAAATAATCGGTGAAACGTTGAGAAACATTCAGATCATAACCAATTCTACTGACCATTGGAGCCTGAAAATGTTTGTCGTAAAGATCGCCATAAAATGAAAACATTCCTGTTCCTATACCTATTGCAGGTTTAAAAATAAATTCTGAATTCTCTTTTGATTTTGTAAGTTCTGATGGTGTTACAGATGAACTATCAGCAATTGATGCATTTTCTGTTTGGGAGTATAAAACAGAGTTGAAAAATAAGAATAATAATACAATTTTTATTCCTTTAGCCATAGTTGCAAATATAATTAAAAAAACTCAATCTAACCGCAGTCTGATTGAGCTTTTTAGCACGTTTTTTGTCTTTATCTGTACCATTTTTGGCTGGTGATCATTATAGCTTCCTGAACAGTTATTCTTTTTCCGATGTTATATGCCGTTACAAATGGACCAACAACACCCTTGTTGCGGATTTCCTCTCGTGAGTCACGCGCTTCTTTGTATTCATTGTGTGAACCAACGGTATATTTGGTAAACCCTTCTGCCATTTCTGTATTTACCTTACCGTTAATATTATATCTTACAGCAAGATTATTAGCATCAACTGCATTGTGTAAAGCTGCAATCTGAACGCGGTAGTTTACATTCCCTTGGGGAGCAGGAATGGAGCTAGTAGGAGATAATGATTTAGTTGTAGAAGCTGTTGTTGTTGTCGGTTCAGTTGTTTTAACGGGTGTTGTTGTTGCAACAGTGGTTGTAGTAACAGGAGTTGTTGTGTTAATTACTGGAGTAGTTGTCGTAATAACCTGAGTTGTAGTAGTTGCAATCGGACTAGAACTACTACCAATAGTAATAGAACTTCTTGGCAAGATGAATTTTTTTGTTTCATCATTTTCAATATAAGAGAAAACACCATCGATATTTTGAGTTCCATTTGCTCCAACTGGAACAGTTACTTTATAAGAAATCTTGAATTCTGTTTGAGATGGCATTGATACCCAAACAAATTTTACTTTTTGTGTCTGACCATCAAAACTGAATGATGCTCCTTGAACATCACCCGCTGATGCAGTATACCCTGCTGGCAATGTTTCCAAAAGTTTAGCAAATCCTGTCACATTTCCTTTGTTGACAAGAATTTCAACTGTAAAGTTGTCACTTACATTTCCTGGCAAAGTTCTGCTACATACAATAGAAGATGGTTCTGAATTAACTGGTGTAGTAGCAGCTACAACCGGCTCTGTCGTTTTTGTTGTAGGTTCTGTTGTGGTTGAAGGTGCAGTTGTAGACGTTATAGGTGTTGTAACTAAAGGAGTAGTTTCAGGTGTAGTTGTTTTTACAGGTGTTGTTGTTTCTGGTGTAGTTGTTATAGGTGTTGTTTTAACCGGTTCGGTTGTTGCGGCTATTGGTTGCGATGATTTTGTGCCGACTGTGATCGTTGAGGGGGCAATTTCAATGGATTGTTTTACATTATCAGAAACATACGAAAATTTACCAGCAATAACTTTGTCGCCATTAATACCAGCGGCAACTTTTACTTTGTATTTTATTTTAAATTCTTTATCAGAAGGTAGAGACATCCAAATAAATTTCACTGATTGATTTGTAAAAGTGAATGATGCACCGTTATTATCATCTTGTACTGCGGTAAAGCCTTCTGGAAGATCTTGCTGTAGTTTTGCAAATCCTCCAACAGACCCTTTATTAATAGTTAATTCCACCGTGAATTCACTATCCGGTTTAACAGATGAAGGAATATTTTGTGTTACGGTAATACCTTCAGCAAAAAAAAACTGGTATATCAACAATGCGATCGTGTTGAATAGGAGAGCTGCGTATTTTAACATATAATTTATATTAGGTTTTACTTATTTAATTATTGTTCAAAGAAAAAGTCGATTAAATCATTTAATCGTTCTACTGTAAAATTCGAATCCCCTTCAAAAAACATAT